>JAGSHB010000016.1 GCA_023954815.1 Myxococcales bacterium
CCGCCAATCTCAGGGCCTTCTGACCGCCCGGAGAACCCATGCCTACCGCTTCCTTGTCATCTCGGAACACGTCGCAACTGCACAAGCTCGTGCCGCTCGGTCTGGTCATTGTGGCCCTGGCCCTGCCGGCGCTAGCAACCGCCGCTCCCTGGGGTTTCCTCGTATCGGCCGATGGCAAACAGCGTATGGCGCTCGACAAGGCCAGCGTCGTCGTCGGCACCAGTGCGCGCTGCGACGCTGTGCTACGTGGTCAGACGATCTCCAAAAAACAAGCTGTACTGACCCACGACAAAGGAATTGTGAAGATTCAGGACCTGCGTAGCCGATACGGCACCCTCGTCGCCGGCACCCTGCTCAAGCGCGGCCAAAAAATGCAGTTGTTCAAGGCCACCAAGCTGACGTTCGGTGCAGTCACGTGGACATTTCAGTGGGGCGAGCGGGGCAAACTCATCGCGCCGCTGTCTAGGGCGAAAACAAGCAAAAAGTCCAAAAAATCAGGATCAAAGGGCAAAGTCAGCGTGAAGAAGTCCAAGCCCGACAGCAGGAAGAAGTAGCGCGTACGAGATAGACTCACATCAACCACGGGTTGCGCGGAACGTCCCAGCCGGGCATGGATCGGGCCAGCTACTGAAGTGGGAGACGAGCCATGCGAGGATCCAGCCCTAAAGCCGACCTGGACCTGATCTACGATTGGAATGAGCTGAAACACAACGTGCCGGCGATCCAGCCTGGTTTTACGCTGATGGACGAGACCCTGCGAGACGGGATTCAGTCTCCGTCCGTGCGCAATCCCTCGATCGAAGACAAGCTTGAAATTGTGCATCTGATGGAACGGTGCGGCATCGAGTATGCAGACGTCGGGCTGCCCGGTGCTGGCGCTCAGGCTGTCAGCGACGTCACGCGGATTATTGAGGAGGTCCGTGACTGCAACATGGCGCTGGTGCCAAATACGGCCGCGCGCACACACCCCAATGACATCTCGGCGGTCGTCGACATCTCCCAGAAGACGGGGATGCCGATCGAAATCTGCGCCTTCATCGGTAGCTCTCCGATTCGGCAGTTGGTCGAGGGGTGGGACCTCGACAAGATGACCGGGCTGGTGCGCGACGCCGTGAAGCTGTCGGTCGACAACGGCTGTCCCTTGAGCTTTGTCACCGAGGACACCATTCGCGCCCATCCGACGACCTTGTCGCGGTTGTTTTGGACCGCCATTGAGCACGGCGCCGATCGCCTCATCTTGACGGACACGGTGGGCCACGCCACTCCGGACGGCTTATTCAATCTGCTGACTTTTACGCGATCTTTGCTGCGTTCTTGGGGTGCCGAGCACGTCAAGATCGATTGGCACGGCCACAACGACCGCGGGCTCGCGCTGGCGCTCAACCTCTTTGCGCTCGAGCACGGTGTGGACCGGGTTCACGGCACTTGTGTGGGTGTCGGTGAGCGGGTCGGAAACGCCAGTATCGACCAGCTGCTCATCAACCTGAAGCTGCTCGGTGTCATCGACCGTGACCTGACGCCCCTGCGTGCCTACGTCGACAAGGTCAGCACGGCCTACGACGTGCCCATTCCCTACAACTACCCCGTCTTCGGTACCGATGCCTTTCGCACGGCCACTGGGGTGCATGCAGCCGCGGTCATCAAAGCGCTTCGCACGGGCCGCAAAGATCTCGCCGATCGCGTCTATTCGTCGGTGCCGGCGGGTGATTTCGGCTGTCGTCAGCGCGTCGACATCGGATTTTACAGCGGCAAGTCGAACATCCAGTTTTGGCTGCATGAGCACGGCCTCGACATCACTGACGCGCGCGTTCAAGTCATCTGGGACGTCGCGAAGTCTAGCGATCACACCCTGTCGGACGACCAGATCGTAGGCGCGCTGGTCGCTGGTGGGTTGCTGGATGCGCAATCCGCAGCTGCAGTGACCGGGTTGGCCCTCGGGTGAGCCCCGCCTCGATTGTCGTCGCTGGAATCGAACCGCTTGGCGCGCTGGTCGCTGAGCAACTTGCAGCCCGTGGTCAGCGCGTGGTGGTGCTGGCCAACGATCGGGAGCGCGAAATCCATGGTCCGCGTCTCGAGGAGGCAGGCGTTCGCGTTCTGAGTGGCGCCGCCCCCTGGATCTTTGACCTGAAGCAGTTGGACCTGGTGAGCGCCGCTGGACTGGTTCTCTGTGCAGACGACGACAGCGGCAATGTCGATACAGCGCTCGCCGCGCGGCATCTGGCGGCGGGGTTGCGGATCTTCGTGCGTATCTCCGATCCATCCCTGCACGTCTTCATGGAGGGTAGCGTCGACGGCGTAGAGGTCTTTGACCTCGCAGGAATTGCGGCGCCAGCGACGGTGAGCTTGGCGCTGCACCGTCAGAACGAAAGGGTCGGTGGGTTGCTGGCTTGGGCGGCGACGGCTCGTCAGATGGTGCGCGGGGTCATGCCGAAGCCGAGCGCCCTATTCTGGTCTGTATTTACGGCGTTTTTGGCGATGCTGCTCCCCACGTCGCTGTTCTTTTCGCACTCGCTCGACCTGTCCTTTTTCGACGCGATGTACTTCGTCTGGACCACGGTCCTATCCGTTGGGTACGGGGATATTGCGCTCAAGGATGCGACCGATCTCGCCAAGGGCGTAGGCATGGCGGTGATGCTCTTGGGTGCCGCCTTCACCGCCGCCTTGGTGGGCTTGATGGCGGACTGGCTCCTGACTCGGCGTCTCGGTTCGCTCTTTGTGCGGGTCTCGGTCCGGATGACCAATCACGTGGTGGTCTGCGGGGCCGGCAGTTTTGGCGTGCGAGTCGCAGAATTGCTTCGAGAGCGTGGGCATCGTGTCGTGGTCATTGAGCGCACCGCTGACGGCAAGAACGTGCAGCGTCTGCGTAGCCTCTCGATTCCGGTAGTGATTGGGGATGCGACATTGGACGATACGCTCGACCTGGCTTCAGCTTGGTCCGCATCTATCGTCCTGGCCATGACCAATCAAGATGCCGTCAACTTGCACTTGGGGTTGCGGATGCAGCGAGAGTCGGTCCCTGTGCCCGTCATCGCGCGACTGCGTTCACGGCAACTAACCGACCACGTCGACGAGCACTGCGGCTTCACCGCCATCTCGCCCCTACTGACAGCAACAGAGCACGTGACCGATCGGGTGATTGAGTGGATGGCGCCGCACTTGCGCGACAAGGAGGGGGCGTGAAACGTCGCACTTTCTTGGTTGGATCTGGTCTTTGTTCTCGCAAAATCACGATGATCGGACGGATCGAGCTCATCGCAGCGCTGCTATGGGTCGCGGGGTGTGGCGCAGGAAACCACGTCGTTTCTCCACGCAAGGTTGCGCCTGTTGCCAGCCCGACGCGTCCGTTCAAAGCCGGTGGCAGTGCGGTGACCAAGCGCGTAAAGACCCCGGCGTCCGACCAGAATCGTCTGACGTTGCCCGCGGTGCTCCAAGAGTCAGGCGGTGCCGCTGACAAGTCGCCCAATGACGGGCTGCAGGGGGCATGGGCCCGTGTGTTCCTGCGCGCCAACCCGGGGCCGTTTCAGTACGTTGCCTACGAGATCACCGCCCGCGGGCGCGCGGGTGTGATGAGTCATCTGCGGGGAATGATGGGACGGCGGGATGCGATTATTCGCACCGAGTTGGTACCGCGCGCCGCGCTTCGCGAGGTGTTTGCCGCCCTGAAGGCCTTGGGAGCCGCCGATCTGCGCCCGCCTCCAAAGCCCGTGCATCAGGCGACGAACGCTGACGACGATCGCCGCTGGCCGGACCGATCTGCCAAGCCCGTCTATGAGCTGTCCTATCGACTCGGGGGCGTCGATCGCACCGTCGTGATTCAGAGCCCCTACCGGTCCAAAGATCTCCGCTACGCGCGCTTCATCAATACGGTGCGCGCAGCGGTTATCGCCCGGGTCGGCACCATCGGCTACCACGGTCCGACCGGTGAAGACGGCGCCGCCGGCTATCTCCACGTCGATAGCGTCCCAACGGCCACGGTGAGCGTCGATGGTGTTCGGCTGCCCAACGCAACACCCGTGCTAGCGTTTGCGCTGCGTCCCGGTACGCACCACGTCGTGCTCGAAAACAAGCGTCTTGGACTGGTTCGAACGTTCAAAGTTCGAATTCGCTCTGGGCGTACAACCTCACTCGAAGTAGACCTGCGCTGAGCCGCGCACTGGAGGCGATCGGGTGAGTTCACTTCGCAAGCTATTGTCGAATGTTCCGGACGCGGAAGTTCGGATGCGTGTGTTGAATCGCTACATCAATGAGGCTGAGCCGGGGGCGATTAGTGCCGAGATCCAGGCTTGCGCGGTGTCGACCGATCAGCTTCCGTCGCGCCTGTTGATGACGAGCTTGGCCCACCTGCTGATGGAATGTCGTCCGCGCCCGAGCCTGGAGGCGGGGCCGTTTGTGTCGGAGCCACGAAAGGACTGGCCGACTGCGGTCACCGTCGCTCGGATTATCGGCGCGGCGATGCAGGGCGACCATTCCTACACCGCACCGCTGCTGCGGGAGCTGTGGCAGCTGCCCGATCGCTCCGACGAACGCATGCTGGCGCCGCACATCTCCATCGAACACTTGGCTTTGGGGGTGCGTCGGGAGCGGGCACGCAGTCCCCGGCGGGCGCTTTTTGAGCCGCTCCTGGTCGAGAATCATCCCTCGGTGGTGACCCTGCTTGCGCGGAACACCCGGCTCCGAGATTTGGACGCCGTGCGGATGATGGCGTTGCGTCCGCAGCATCCATACGCGCTCTGGGCGATGTTGCTGCGGCCCCGGTGGCTCAGTAGCCCGACCGTCCTGGAGGCCATCGCGCTCAATCCTGCGTGTCAGCCGTGGATGCTCTTGACGATCGCTCCGCTCGTGCCCGCAGCCGTGTTGGCACGCGTCCTGCGCACTCAAAAATTGTCGCCAGAGGTTGTCGGTGCGACCCGGGAGCTGCATCGCGGGGCGATTGCCCATGTTGCCGATGAGGTCCTGGCGCGTCGTCGTCGCTACCTGCCACCGGTGATTATCGAGGTCGACGAACCGTTGGAGGGGCCTGGTGTGGACCTCAACGCAGCGCTGGGCGACATCATCGCGCCTGACGAAACGCCGAAACCGCTATCGCCTCCAGCTGTGGCCGAGCCGCAAGAATCTGTCGCGCCAGCTCCGCCTGATTCTGAGCGCGGATGAGATTGTGCTCGCCGCGTGTCGCTGCCCGCTCCTGACTCCATCCAAAGTAGGTCTCTCGCAAGGCATCCGCGGCAAATCGTGCGGCTAGTTCGGTCGTAATGCGGGCCAACCCAGCGACCACAGATTGCTGCTCTGCCGACGTGAGCGCACCCTGTGAGCCCTTGGCGTAGCCTCCAATCGCCATCTCAAATGTGCCGACATCGAGCGCTGGCGCCGGTGCATCTTCGGCCGCGGTATTGCACCAAGAGCGCAGGGCATCACCCAGCTCTGCGTCCATTGTCATCCACGCCATGGTGTCCAAATCGAGCACTGCGGTCGCCACGTCCGCCAAAGCCCGTGTCTCACCAAAAAGCAGATTGCTCACTTTGAGGTCGCCGTGGCCGATGCGGAGCGGCAGGGCAGGGGTGGGCGGTTGCGCGGCCCACAGTGCGGCAATCTCGGCCGCGACCTGACGCACCGGCTCGATCAAACGATGCCGAGGGTGCGCGCTGAGTGTCTCGGTCAGGAAAGCCATATGGGCCGCAGTGTCGTGGGCGCCCGGACGCGTGAAGCGAAAAGTGTGCTCGATCCCCGACAAAGCGGCATGAAAGCGCGCAACCAACTCGCCGGCACTGGCCGCTTGGGCTGGATTGGCCAAGCGGTGCAGGGTCCGCCCGGGCAGCCTCGTCATGACCCGCCAGACACCATCCGTCTCCCGGTTGGTGCCCGATGCGTCCGCCTGTTTCACAAAGGGAGCGCCGTCTTCCGCCAGCACTAGCCTAGGCACCCGTACGCCTTGCTCGGCGAGCCGACGCGTGAGCGTGGCGATGTCGTAGTTGACCTCGGCGCCAAAGATCGGATGGAGTCGCTGCAACACCCACTGGTCTCCGACGGCGTAGGTGTCGTTGATCAGGCCACCCGTCATCGGGATGATTGCAAGATTCGGTGTGCGAAGGGACGGAAAGCGCCGCGTGATGTGCTGAAGGTCGTTCATGGCCGAAGCGTAGCGCCAAATGTCGGATGCATCCCGTTTTTGCCGAGGCTGGGGCGCCCAACCAGCCTTTGGTATCCGAGGAAAACGAGCAGCGTTCCACGACGGTGCTGCAATTGTGCTGCGCGCTGCTAGAGTCCCGCGCGGAGGTGTTGACGATGAACACGACGATAACCTGTGTGCGCCGTGGGCGCTGGGCCGAACTGCAGATGACCCGACCACCGGCAAATGCCATCAACCTCGCGATGGTGGATGCCCTGCACGCGCATCTCGACGAGTTGGAAGCCGATGCCGATGTGGACGGTGTGCTGCTCACCGGGCGGCCCGGCATGTTCTCCGCTGGCCTGGACGTGGTCGAGTTGCAGCCAAAAAACCGTCGCGAGATGACGCAGTTCTGGGAACGTTTCGGTTCGCTGGCCATTCGAATCTTCGGCACGCCCCTAGTGATGGTCGCTGCCATCGAGGGACATGCGCCTGCTGGTGGGTGCGTATTTGCGATGTCCTGCGATCACCGCGTCATGAGTGCCGGCCGCTTCCGCATCGGACTGAACGAGGTCGCCGTCGGACTGGCCGTTCCCAATTGGCTGGGCAGCACGTTCGCGCGTCTCGTGGGATGGCGCCAAGCTGAGCGCAATCTGCAGATGGGGCGGCTGATCTTACCCGATGAAGCTGCGGCCATTGGTCTCGTCGACGACGTGGTACCGCCAGAGGAGGTGCGCCGGGTGGCCATCGCTGAGTTGGAGGCACGAATTGGGGTGCCCCAGGCGGCGCGCGTCAAGACGAAACAGGCCATTCGCGGCGAGTTGGCCGCGGAGATGGAGCGACTTCGAGCGGCGCAACTCGACGAATTGCTCGATACTTGGTTTTCTCAAGAGTGCCGGCGCGTCATGGGCGGACTAGTAGAACAACTCAAAAAGGCGGGATGAGATGCGAGTGATTATAACGAGTTGCCCCGCGGGCTCGGCCGATCAGCTCGCACGTGAGCTGGTGACAGAGCGCGTCGCAGCTTGCGTCAGTGTGATCCCCAACGCGATGAGTACGTACCGCTGGCAAGGCGTCGTGCAGCGTGACCAAGAACACTTGCTGTTGATCAAAGCACCCAGCGCCCAGACCGCTCAATTGATGGAAGTGCTGGAACGTAAGCATCCTTATGATGTTCCTGAAATCATCGCACTTCCTGTTGCCCATAGTTCAGCGGCTTATTCCCACTGGGTACAAGAAATGGTCACAGATGGAGGTGGTGAGAGCTCTAAGTAGCCTGATAATACGCCTTCCTCACAGGTTATTTTGCAAGTGCCCGAAAATCTTTACAAACGTGCTTGTCCAGTACGACGATGAGGCGTAGCCTGACTTCGTTGGTCAAGCAAGGATGGCGGGAGCGTCGCGCGGCGGGAGGCCCAGAGGGCGTCCTAGCAGAGCGCGGGGTTGGATTTAGGTCCGCTCAACAGTTGTTGTTCCTGCGCAAGTGTGTTCCTGCTTTTCACCGACGCATCCCTTACAAAATGGCGCTGCACAGAGCGCTTCTACAGTCTGATTCTTTTAGTCGTAGACAGGCCGGCGCAGCGATGATTCGTGACGCCAGTTCAGGTCATCGGTGTCTGGATAATCAATGCTGTAGTGCAACCCCCGCGACTCCTGGCGCATCAGGGCGCTGCGTACGATGAGTTGGGCGACCGTGCACAAATTCCGAAGCTCAATGAGGTCTGCGGACAGCAAATAGCGCCAATAGTCCTCGCGGAGTTCGCCGTAGAGCAGCTCTAGCCGCCGCTCTGCACGCTTGAGGCGACGGTTGCTCCGGACAATACCCACGTAATTGGACATCAGGTTTCGAATTTCGTCCCAACTGTGGTTCAGCAGCACACGTTCGTCAGGGCTGCGGGCATCACCAGCGTCCCACGACGGCAGATCCAGCTTTGGCAGCGGCGTGGCGTCGGCCAGGAGTTGCCGGGCTGTGTCCGCTGCCCTCACCGCATAGACGGCGCCCTCGAGCAGGGAGTTCGACGCGAGGCGATTGGCTCCATGCAGCCCAGTACAGGAGACCTCGCCGATCGCCAACAAGCCGCGAAGGTTGGTGCGGGCATCCTGGTCGACCTGAACGCCTCCACACATGTAGTGCGCCCCTGGCACCACCGGAATGGGCGTGGTGCGCATGTCGATACCCACGCTCATGCAGCGGCCATGAATCGTCGGAAAGTGGCTCTCCAGGAAGTCGGGCGCCAAATGGGTCATGTCGAGGAAAACAGATGCGTCACCCCGGGTCTTCAGTTCGCTATCGATGGCGCGCGCGACGATGTCACGAGGCGCCAGATCGCGGAGCTCGTGGTAGCGGGCCATGAACGCTTCGCCGTCACTGTTGCGGAGGATGCCACCCTCTCCGCGCAGCGCTTCTGAGATGAGGAAGTTGTTCTCGATCGGGTGAAAGAGCAGCGTCGGGTGAAATTGGAAGAACTCCATGTTCGCCACACGGGCACCGGCTCGGTAGGCCATCGCGACGCCGTCGCCTGTCGCAACTTTTGGGTTCGACGTGTAGACGTACGCGCGTCCCGCCCCGCCTGTTGCCAAACATACAACGGGCGCTGCTAGGGCTCGCACGCGTTCGGACTCGGTGTCGAGTACATAGACACCGAGCACGCGATCGTCGCGGTCGCCTGGGTGACCCGAACCGCGCCCTTTGGCCAGTCGTGCGCGAGTGATCAGATCGACGGCGTGATGATGCTCAAGCACCGTCACCTCGGGATGCTCTCGAATGCGCTGTGTGAGTGCGGTCTGGATTGCGAGCCCCGTCGCGTCGCGGGCGTGAGTGACCCGTCTGCGACTGTGACCGCCTTCCCGGGTGAGCTGCAGCGTGCCGTCCGGATCGCGGTCGAACTGCACGCCCTGGCCTAGCAGGCGTTTGACCGCCGTTGGTCCGGACTCCACCACCATACGCACGACATCCTCGCGACAGATACCGGCGCCGGCGGTCAGTGTGTCAGCGAAGTGGAGATCCAACGCGTCGTCTTCCCCTAGAACCGCTGAAAATCCGCCTTGTGCGAGGCGTGTGTTGGTGTCAGCGAGCGCTCGCTTCGTCACCAGGACCACTTTGGCCGAGCCTGCTAGTTCAAGAGCGAGCGTGAGCCCGCCAATACCGCTTCCGATGATGATGACATCAAAGTTTTCTGTGGTGCTGGGCATGGCTATCTCTGATGGCTGTGGCGCGCGTGGAGCCCCGAGGAATGAGCCCCGGAGCGGCAACATATTTAGCGTCCGACAGCAATCCTTCAAGCTCTCCGCTGCTCAGTCCCGGCTGGAGAATGAATAGCGTCAATATCACAGTAAGTTGCCCGATTATGTTCCCTTGAAACGAGCCCAAGACTCGTTGCGGAGGGTTTGGTGTCCGGGGCGGGCGGCGAGTCCGTCAGCGGCACAAATCCCCGTTATCGTCCGGGTCGGTTGTCCGATGTGGGGATCGCGCGCTAGCATGTCGCAGCACTAGAAACGACAAGGAGAGGGCCATCATCGACTTCTCAGCCGACCCCGATCAGGAACTCGTCGGAAAGACGATTGGCGGGCGCTATGAATTGTACGCCCTGCTGGGCAAGGGCGGCTTTGGCGCCGTCTACTCGACACGCCATGTGCATACGGGCCAAGAGCTCGTCGTCAAGGTTCTACGGGCCAATATGGCGCATGATCCAGTGCAGTTGCGCCGCTTCCTCAACGAAGCCAAAGCCGCCTGCCAGTTGACGCATCCGCACACTGTTCGCGTGTTCGACTTTGGCCAGACGGACGAAAAACAGCTCTACATGGCGATGGAGCGGCTCCATGGCAAGGAGTTGGCCGATGTCCTCAAGGTCGATGCTCCCCTTGATCCGTTTCGCACCATTCACATCGCCATCGGTGTGCTCAAGAGCCTGTCGGAGGCCCACGCGGCGGGGCTGGTTCATCGCGATCTGAAGCCAGGCAACATTTTTTTGTGTGACGTTCACGGAGAATCTGACTTTGTGAAGCTCATCGATTTCGGTATCGCCAAGAGCTATGAAGACGACGCACAAGACCACGACCTGACGAAGACGGGCTTTGCCATCGGCACGCCCAAGTACATGAGCCCCGAGCAGGGCCGTGCTGAGCCGCTGGATGGCCGCTCCGACCTCTACAGCTTGGGCATCATCTTGTACGAGGCGCTCACCGGGTCTGTGCCTTTCACGGCGACATCGGCGATGAGCATGATCGTCAAGCACCTGCAGACACCACCCCCACCGATTTTGGAGCGCGTTTCGGGCAAAATGCCTGACGGGCTGGCTGAATTGGTCATGCGCAGCTTGGCAAAGGATCCCTTGGACCGCTTCTCGGATGCGGACGATATGCGGGCTGCATTAGAGTCGATCCTCGAAAGCGCGGGGCGACCAGTGGCGGAGCGTGGGCGAGCGGTGTCTGCCAAGTTTCGGGCGATCCCCGAGACGCCTCCCGGGATGGCTGGCCTGGAGGCGAGCCTCGACGCCGATCCAGAGACGGCGGTCACCCCATCGCCAGCTAAAGCAGCAGGCCCAGCGGCGAAGGCCGCGGAAGCGGCGGGGGACTCGCTTCGCGATCAGGCAGCACAACAGGCGCCGACGGTCGCCATCGATACGGGAAAACAGAAGAAGATCGCGGAGCCTCAAGCCGCTCCGGCAGCACCTCAAGCCTCCGTGGCGAAGCCGAACGGTGGTGAAAAGACCGAAAAGTCAGACAAGAAAGCCCCCAAGCCGCCGGGAATTAATACGCGGTTGGTTGCCGGGGCTGCGCAGCCGTCTGTTGTGCCATCGACGCCCTCACGCCCAAGCCGCAATCGCGCCGATCGGCCCACGCGTCGAGACAAGGGTGGCGGGGGGCGGCTCCTGGTAACGCTGATCGTGTTTGTCGCGATCGCGGGCGCCGCGCTGTGGTTTTGGGCAGAACGGCAGGGCAGCAAACCCGCCGATGTCTTGGCTGCAGCGGCCACGGAGATCGAGGCCCAAATCGGGACCTCCGTTCGCGAACCTTTGGCCGCACGGACCGGTACGCGAGAACGCAAGAAACCGAGACTCAAGAAGGGCTCCGCGCTGCGAGAGGAGTCGGAGAAATTCCACGCCAATCGGTTCAAAGGGGTCGGCAAGAAGCGGCAGCCGCTCAGCACAAAGGAAATCGACAAGGTTATGTCGCGAACCGACGGCGCGATGATGCGCTGCGTGCGCAAACACGGAGATCCGGGTGTGGCTGTCACGCGAATCAGCTTGGATATGGAGATCGCTGCCGATGGCCGGGTGTCCAGCGTCGAGGTCAACGGCGATCTGAGCGAGGGACAGCTGGGCAAGTGCATCGTTGGGGTCGCGAAGCGGGTGCGCTTTCGTTCAGATATTCCGAGCAAGCAGTCCCTGACCGCGTTCGTTGGATTTCAGCCGACGAAGGGCCGCAGGACCGCCCCTGCGAAGCCGCGCAAGCGCAAGAAGAGAGCACCAAAGGCGCCGAAAGCGCCGGTCTACGATGGCGACTCGGCCCTCTAGCTGAGGCGGGTGGAGCCAATCGGGGACACCCATCGATTCTGGCGGCACGGGCTGGCGCGCATGCGCCTGACAATGGACGGAGGCGAGATGGCTTGGAGAACTGCCCTAGTGACGGTCATCGCGACTCTCATCGCCGCCGCGACGCCGCTGCGGGCTGATGCCAGCATTCGGTCTCGCGCCAAGAAGATGAGCAACGAGGCAGCGCGACTGTTCGCCGAGAAGAAGTTTGTTCAGGCGGCTGAGCGCTTCGAACAAGCCTACGCGCTGGATTCGAAACGTCTGATTCGCCTGAGAAATGCTGGTCGAGCCTACGAAGAAGCGCGAGCGCATCAACAGGCGCTGCACTGCTTCCGGCGCTACGTGAAGCGCGTGAAATCAGTGAAACTACGCGAGGATGCCAAGACCCGGATCGCGCGGCTGGAAGCGCGAATTTCCGCCGCGGAACAAGCGAAGCTGGCACCGAAACCCAAACCCGCCGTTGTGCCGGTGGCGCGGCCGAAACTGGCTAAGAAGCCGCCGCCTCCGACGATCCAGCGCAAGCCAAGCGATAGGGTGCTACCGGTGTCGATTGGCATCGCTGGCGTTGGCGCGCTGGTCAGCGGGGGCACGTTGCTGTGGCTTGCCAGTGGTGCCAGCGGCGACATCGATAGAGCAGAAGCCAAGGGTGACTACGGCTATCCGGGTGGCGAGACTAAGCTCAAGGACGATCGCTCGCTGGTTGGGCTCAATCAGACGGTCGGCTGGGGGCTCGTTGGTGCCGGTCTTGTCGGCGCGGGTGTGTCAACGTGGTTGTTGCTGCGCGGAGAGACCCGCGTCGCGCTGTTGCCAGCCGGCCCAGGATCCGGGCCTGGGCTGACCGGCCTCGTTCGGTTCTAGCGCATCAATCTGAGACGCTACTTCATCAACGACGCGGGCGCTTCGATCGTGTGACAGATCGAAGCGCCCGGTCATGGTTTCTACCTGAATATCCAGGCTAGAAGGCCGCTTTCGCCTCGGCGCAGCACTTGTCGAATGTGCAGGCGTCAGCCTTTTCCTGATCCTCATTGCCACAGGCGGGGGCGTTGTTCTGCTCGCACTTATTCAGCTTTTCGATGGCGGCGCTGCAGGTGCCGCTGACCTCGCAGGTGACGGGGCACTTGGCCTGGCATGCGAAGACTTCCATGGTGCACTTTTGCGGGCAGGAGAAGTCGACTCCGCAGCCCATCACGCACGCCTGCACCGCGCCGACACATTTCTGCCAGCAAGAGCTCAAGCACGGCACGTAGGGGCAGCAGTTGCGGGTACTGTTGGCGCCGCCGTCACATGGATTGGCGTCGCATGTCGCTGATTTGGGCTTGCCGAAAGCACCCATGTCGACCTTTTCGCCGCCGCCGCCGGTCTCTTTCGGCTTGCAGGTCAGGGCACCGGCGCCGCCGTAGTAGACGAGGTTGAAGGTGCCGTCGAGGGTCTGCGTCTTGGCGCCGACCGGCGCTTCGTTGTGCACGACCACGCCGTTGAACTTACCAACAATGGCCACGCCCTGTTTCTCGGGGCAGGTGTCGATGTCGATGGTACCGGTGGACTTGCTGTTGAAGACGCCGCCGCCGGTGGCCAGGGTCACCCACGCTTTGCCGTTGGGTTCGCCGACCGGAATGCCCTTCTTCGGGAGCGGGTGTGCTTTCGTGTCGATGTAGACGGTGAGCACGGTGCCTTTGTCGTCTGTGATGAAGAGGTTCAGCATCTCGGCCGCGCTGCTCGCCCCAAGGATCTTCTTGTCGGCATCCCCTTTCGCTGCGGGTTTGCTGCTGCTGACGTCGGTCGATTTGCCGGAGTCATCTTTGGCTGCGACGGAGACCTTGTTGGTGGAATCGTCGCCGGTTTGTCCGCCGGTACCGGCCGTGCCGTCCGCGCCAGAAGACGCATCTGATGCGGTCGCATATCCGCCGTTGCCGCTGGCGTTGTTGCTGCCGCATGCCGTACTAAGGGCGAAGACCAGCACGGCGGAAAGTAGGGGGACACGCGAGACAAGTTTCGATCGCATTTTGGAGTTCTCCTGTAGGTGACGTACGCGCAAGTGTGTACGCGAGATGGACGGGTTCTGTCGACTCGGCCATCTGTACGCATCAGAGCCCCAAAATACTCATCGACAGCGCTATTTTGTTGCTCGTCGCCGGCGTCTACGGCTGACGAGGAACGAACCGACTCGTCTTGCCGCCGCTGTCGAAAGTTGGCTGGCAGGCTGAGAAACTCAGCTTTGAGTCGGATTGCAGCGTGCCGGTGCCGTCTGGATGTTGTCGTCGCCCACCGCCGGTTTACGATCTCGCTACGTGGCACCGGACTTCGGGCGCGAGATGTCAATCCATGTAGTATGCGGCCGCGAGCACAGACCTCCTGTCCAGCGCGCGCCACAACGAAATAGACGGATACTCAGAGCGAGGGAGACCTTCATGACGCAATGGACACAGAGCGAGCTGGCGATGACCGATTCTGGCCCTCGCCGCTCGATGCGCGCTGCCAACACCGGTATTGGTCGCCAGTTGCTGGTTCATGTGGTGGCCTGCGGCTTGGTTGTGGCTGGATGGGGCTGCGGTTCCAAGAAGAAGACGCCTCCGCCGAAACCGGCTGCCCCTCAGGTAGCCGCTCCGGCCAAAGCGAACGTTGCGGCGCCGAAAGCTGTCGCTCCGAAACCGGCTGCGGCTGAGCCGAAGCCCGCGGTGCTGCCGCCAAAGGCCACCGTGACCACGCGCGCGGACTCCGTTGCGCTGTTTTTCGGCGACAAGGGCAGTGACGAATTCAACCTGCCCACTGAAAAGCGCCCAGCTAGCGTTCGCGTCACGCCTGTCGACCGGCATGGCACGCCGATCACTTCCCTGAGCGATGTCGCTGGCTCGCCGCTGATGCTGATCGCTGCCCGCCGTGACCTGTCATGGGTTGAAGTGCGCGCACCGCCGAAATTGGCGCAACCCGAGCGTGCCACGCACACCTTCGACCTGACGTTCCCGCAGGCTGGCGCCCACATGCTGCTCTTTGCCTTTCAGCCGACCGGCGCCAAGCGCGTGGTGGTGCCGTCCTTCGTCAACGTGCAGGGCGACGCCAAGCCGGAAGACCACGCAGGCGGAGCGCAGAACACCTGGAAAGGCGCCAAAGGGCTGCGGGCTGAGCTGTTGAGCGAACCGCTCGTCGATGTGTGCAAGCCGACTCAGTTCGCGACGAAATGGACCCGCAAAGGCAAGCCAGTGACCCTCGGGGCGCTGACATCCGTGGCTGCGAGGCCGGCCAAGGGAAAGGCAGCAGCTGCCACAAAGGGCGACGGCGCCGAGGCCCCGCACATCTCCTACGTCATCCTTCGTCCGGGCCTGAAGAGCCCCCAGATTATCGCCCCGGGTCTGCCCGCAGCACGTCTGGGAAAGCTCCCCAAAGAGACGGCCGCTGGATTCGTGCCGGACAAGCCCGGTAGCGCGGCGATCCTCGCCGTCACCCGTATTGGCGGCAAGAGCGTCGTCGCGCGCTTCGATTTGGTCGTGGGCGGTAAAGTGCCGCTAGGCGGATGCCCGAAGTAGGCGACCAGGCACGCAGAGTCGTCGAGCCTGTTTCGCGCTTATCCATTGAATTTGCGAGCTAATTTCCAGCTACAAGCTTGATGCGAACACCAACAGATGCTGATAGGGCAGGGTGGTGTCATCGCGGCGCACGAGCTTGTACCCAGCCAGCTTCATCTCGGTGACGATGCGCTTCGGCGCGATCTTGTGCGCGTCCGGCGGGCCGACGGGCAACTTGCCCATCTTGAAATCGACGATCACCACACGGCCATCCTTGTTCAGCTTGCGCTGCAGGCGAGCAAAGTAGTTCCGCCGTTCCGTGATGTGGTGGTACGTGTTGCTGACGAAGATGACATCCACCGGGCCAGGCAGCTTGGGTGATCGCGCCGTCGCCAGCACGCCGACCACATTTTCCTGTCGTACACGCCTAGCGCGCTTGACGACCCAATCGACCATGCTCTGCTCAATGTCGACAGCGTAGACGATGCCCATCCGCAGCCGTTTGGCAAAACGCATCGTGAAGTAGCCGGTACCCGCACCAATATCCGCCACGCGGGCATCGCGTTTGAGCTTCAGGCTATCGACGACGACGTCGCCCTTTTGCCACGCGTCCCGCTTCTTGGACTCGAACACCTTGGCCCAGCGCGCCGCATCGTTGAACCGGTGGTGAGCGGAGTGCACCTTGTAGCCCTTGCCGTGACCGCCATGCCCATGACCGCCATGCCCGTGATGCTTGTGGGCGTGCGGGCACTCCGTGTGCTTCTTGCGGTGCTTGTGACCTTTGTGGGCGTGCGGGCACTCGCCAGCGGCGGACGATTTTGCCGTCGCCGCTGGCTGTGAGCCGTACTCCTTCATCTGTTCGCGATGCTCGCTATGGCCGGGCGGCGGGCGAGACTCCCCTTTAGCGACGGGGGCCGCAGGCTTGTCATGGGTGGGCTGCGGTGGCGGCACCGTTTGCTGTGCACCACATCCCGAACTCAGCAGCCCAACGACTGCCGCACACGCCACCCAACTTCGCATCAATTTAGTCCTTTGCAGCAGACAACGGCGCCGCAGCGCTCGCCGCCACAGCCTCGGGCGTCAGGTAGACGTCAGCCCCTTCAGCGGCAAACCGTTCGCTCATCTCGTCCATTCCCACCGACAGCGCATCTTCCGCGTCAATGCCGTGTTCTGCGGCATAATCGCGCACATCTTGCGTGATCTTCATGCTGCAGAAGTGGGGTCCACACATCGAACAGAAGTGCGCCGTCTTGGCGTTGTCGGAGGGCAAGGTCTCGTCGTGGAAACTCTTGGCCTTGACCGGATCGAGGCTCAGGTTGAACTGATCCTCCCAGCGGAACTCAAAGCGCGCTTTGCTGAGCAGGTCGTCGCGCTTCTGGGCGCCGGGATGTCCCTTCGCCAAGTCAGCCGCGTGGGCAGCGATCTTGTAGGTGATCACGCCGTCCTTCACGTCGTCGCGGTTGGGCAGCCCGAGGTGCTCTTTCGGCGTGACGTAGCAGAGCATCGCCGTGCCGTACCACCCGATCATCGCCGCCCCAATCGCCGACGTGATGTGGTCATAGCCAGGAGCGATGTCCGTGGTCAGCGGTCCGAGGGTGTAAAACGGTGCCTCATGGCAGAGCCGCAGCTGCTCGTCCATGTTCTCTTTGATCTTGTGCATCGGCACATGACCTGGGCCCTCGATCATCACCTGCACGTCGTACTTCCAGGCGATCTTTGTCAGCTCGCCGAGGGTCGCGAGCTCACCCATCTGGGCTGCGTCGTTGGCGTCGGCGATGCAACCTGGGCGCAGACCATCGCCCAAGCTAAAGGACACATCGTACTTGGCCATGAGTTTGCAGATCTCTTCAAAGCCCGTGTACAGAAAGTTCTCTTTGTGGTGGGCGAGGCACCATTTCGCCATGATCGAGCCGCCGCGGCTGACGATGCCGGTGAGCCGTTTGGCCGTCATGGGGATGTAGCGCATCAGCACGCCGGCGTGGATCGTGAAGTAATCCACACCCTGCTGGGCCTGCTCTTCCAACGTCTCCAAGAACAGCTCGAGCGTCAGATCTTCGGCCTTGCCCTTCACCTTCTCGAGGCACTGATAGATCGGCACAGTTCCGATCGGCACCGCGCTGTTGCGCACGATCCACTCGCGGGTCGCGTGGATGTCTGCGCCGGTGGACAGATCCATCACCGTATCGGCGCCCCAACGAACGCTCCACTGCAGCTTCTCGACCTCTTCTTCGATGCTACTCGACACAGCGGAGTTACCGATATTCGAGTTGATTTTGGTGAGGAAGTGGCGACCGATGATCATCGGCTCCAGCTCCGTATGGTGGATATTTGCCGGGATCACAGCGCGGCCACGAGCCACCTCATCCCGCACAAATTCAGCCTCCATGCCCTCACGCAGCGCTACAAACTGCATCTCTTCGGTGATGATGCCCTGCTTGGCGAAGTACATCTGCGTCGGCCTAGCCACACCCTCGCGCGCTTTGACCCACTCGGCCCGCCGCTTGGGTAGGCCCACCCGCGGATCAATACCCTGGGGCCCCGTGGTGTCGTAGACGTCGCAGGAGGTGCCGTCGGTCAGCTTGATCTCACGAAAAGGCACGGCCAGATCGCCGCGGGTCACCTTCTGGGAGTTCGGAAAGTGGCTCTCGATCGGCCCAATGGTGTCCTGGCGCTCGGCGCTCCGTGCACCTACGACCTGCGTCGTGATGGGGTCCAGCCCGTCATCGATGTCCGGGCTACTTGTGGTTGTGTTGTCGAATTGTTCGGTCATCTGCTTCCCTCCGCCGGTATGAGCCGGATCAGGTTCGAGGGGTGCGTCTCAGCCACGTCTGACGATTGCGTCGCGGCGCCCCCAGCATTGTCAAACCTTGTGGTAGCGGGACTGCCATCGGTGTGCAAGCAGCGCACGCGATTCTCTTTCCATCGGGCGGGCATCAAGGGCAGGATGGCCCGCGTCACAGCATCTCGCGCCGAAGTCTGTCGCGCGTCTGGAGCCCAACCATGACCCCTGCCGCCCTTCTCCGCGCCGATGCGGCCGCATTGTTGGCCGCTTATCAGACGGACGACCCTGTTGAGGCGGGCTATCTCGACCGCATGCGCGCGCTCTGTGCGGTGCCGGCCAATCCCTTCTCGAGAGCGCACGAGGTGCCGGGGCACTTTACCGCCAGCGCTTTTGTGCTGAGCCCTGATGAGGCGCAGTTGCTGCTCATTCGGCATCGAAAATTACGTCGTTGGCTCCAGCCGGGCGGTCATTTTGAGGCCAGTGATGGCTCGGTGGACGAGGCGACCCGGCGTGAAATTACCGAAGAAACCGGCATAGAAGCGCTGGTTGAGCTCGGCCCAGGTCTGTTTGACGTCGATATCCACAAGATTCCGGCCCATGGCTCCGAACCGGGCCATGACCACCTCGATCTGCGCATGGCCTATCGCGCACAGAGCTGGACCCTGGCCGATACGGATGAAGTGGACGACGTTCGCTGGGTGGCGCTGGCGGAAGTGGCGAACATGGAAACGGACGCTTCGGTGCTGCGGGCGGTGGCGCGGCTATTGGCTCGGTAGCGCGCGGAAAGAACAAGCACTTGCATCCGGCGATTGCCCTAGCGAACATGGCAACAACGGAGGTCGCTCATGGAAAGCAGATTGCGAAGTCGGCGTGACAAGGACGCCACGCGGCTGATCCCCTGGCTGCAGCAGCGCAATGAGGCGATCAAGACCATGGGGCAGGACGCGGCACATGAGTTGCTGAGTCACGCCCAGGTGCGTCGCTATTCCCGCAACACCGTGATCCAGGAGCAGCATACCCCTGCGACTTGGCTGTACATCGTGACCGAAGGCACCATTACCGTGCGCGTCGAAAGTGAGGGTATCTACCGCGAACTCTTCAGCTACGAGCCGGGGCAGGCGGCCGGGCTGCTTGCGCTCCTCGATCAGCGTGATGCCTCGTACCAGATCTACGCCAGCCGCGACTGTGAAGTGGTGCGCATCGACACCGACCACCTCGCTCAGCTGCGCGCCGCCTTTCATCCGCTGGCGATCAAGGTGCTGTACGCCTTCATGCCGATGCTGACAGACCACCAGCGGGAACTCGACGATCGTGCAGCAAAGCTGGCTGCGCGCAAAAACGCCTCAGTTGTGGGCTCCGGCCAGACATTTCGGCGTGACGACCGCGGATAATCGTACGGATCGTCGAATCAAGTGCGATTCGTATAGGGAGCATCGATGGCCACCAAGAAAGCCAAGGCGAAAGAAGCAGAGCCAGAAACAGAGGACGACTTGCTCGGCGACATCAAGAGTCTGCCGCGGGTCGAATCGATCGGCGTCGAGACAAGGGTCATGTACACCGAGCCCAAAGAAGAGCCAGACCTGCCCAAGGCCAACATCGAGTGGCGACTGAAGTCGTTCACGCCGAAGAGCAAAAAGCAGTCGGTCACAATGAGTGATCTCGGTATGTCGGGTCGCGCTCGCGGTGGTGTGGAGCCAGCCCGTCGCAAACGGCGCGACTAGTTTCTACGTTGCCGTATGAGTGAAGAGCCGCCACCTCGGAAGGTGGCGAGCCTACGCCGCGTCGTCTTGCTGCTGCCGACGGGCTTTCTTTCGCGCCTCGGCGTTGCGCTGCTCTTGCTGCTCTGCCAGCAGCATCTTGCGACCGTAGATCCAGCCAAAAATCGCACCAGCGAGAACGACCGCTGGGATAAAGAAGATGTGGGAGGTGGTCATGCCGCGTCTCCACCGGTCAGCACGTCCACGCGCTCGCTGAGCTCGGTCAATTCTGCCTCGACTTTGGCCTGGCGGAGCAGTGTTCGCCCGACGAATGTGCCGACGAGCGCCCACATGATCATGTAGGCCGCCAACAGGAGCGATCCGCCCGATACGCTCTCTTCTTTGTAGCGGGATAGGTCACGTGGCGGCGCTGCTTTGGCTGCCGCGGCGGCGCCAGACTTGGCTGACGGCGCGGCCACCTTGGCAGCAGCCTGTGCTGGGGGCGCCTCAGCAAAAACCGGCGCGCTGACCATCATGGCGAGTGCAGCGCAAATCAGTAGGGCGGTGCGAAACATAGGGACTCCAAGCGCGCTAGGCGCGACGCTGGCGCAGCTGGTGTGCGGAGAGGGTGAGACGCAAGGCTTGGGCCCGTTGCTGCAGGCGAATATCGCGGTAGCGCGTCACCACGAGGACGCTGGCGAAGGTCAGCAGCCCGACAACAGCCAACCAGAACGCGATGCGCATGTCGGCGCTTTGGATGCCGCCGCCCTGAATGACCTGGGGATGGTTTCCGCCCCACCACTTCACCGCGACGTGGATCAGGTAGCTGGCCGGTGCAGCCATGACCGCCATCGCCGCGCCGACCCGCCGACCGGTGTGGCTATCACCCGACATGGATCGCAGGGCGATGACGCTAATCGCGAGCAGGGTGACCAGCAGACTCAGCGTCAGGCGCGGCTCCCAGGTCCAGTACATGCCCCAGGCTTTTCGGGCCCACAACGGACCGCTTGTCAGCAGGCAGAGGGAGAACACCACGCCCACTTCCAAGAAGCTGCGGGCGAGCGCGTCGGCCCTGTCGTCGGGGCGCAAGAGGTCAACCAAGCTCATAATCGAGGCGGCGCTGAGGCCGAGCAACATGGCGAATGCCGATCCCACGTGGAAGTAGAAGATCTTCTGCGACAGACCGAGCACGATGTCCGATGGCGTGCGGGTCGCGATCCACCACAAGGCGACTTCGATCGTGACCAAGCCGATAGCGAGCAACAAAAGCGCCGCGACGGGGCGACGGATGGGCACGCGCAAGGCGTCTGCTGTTGGGCTCGTCTGCATGGGGGTTCAACTCGGGGTTAGGAGAGGCGCCGAGAGCATCTGCGGCCGTCCAACTGCGCTATTGCATGGGCTTCGTCAACGTGCGAGGGCGCGTCCGTGAAGCCAGGGGGACGCTACCACAAAGAGTAAATCGAAAACCAACATCAGGGTGAGCCAATCGCGCGTGCCCTCGGCTCCAGCGAGGGCGAGCGCCGTCACTTTAACGCCGCCAATGAGCAGCGGCGCCACCGTGGGGTAGAGGACCAGCGGCAGCAGGACCTCCCGCAGGCGGACGTGCACCAGCAGCGCGCTGCAGAGGGTGCCCACCGTCGCTTGACCGATGAGCCCGAGCAGCAAAGACGCCGCAATCGGCCCGATTCCTCGGAGCTCTGCGTTGAAAAATAGCAGCACCATGGGCAGAACGACGACTGTGACCAGACCGGTGAACAGCAGCTGCACCAGGACCTTAGAGACAAAGAGCGGGACCGTGCCAGCCGACGTGGCAGAGACCAGCTCCAGCGTGCCGCCCTCTTCTTCCGCAGCGAATAGTCGCAGCAGAGACACCGAACTCGAAAACAGCAGCGTGACCCAGAGCACTCCGGGCACGTAGCCCTCGGCCGCGGTGCCCTCTTGCAGAAACCCGAAGGCGAATACGAGGACACACAGCACGGCGAATAGCAGCGTGAACCCCAGCATCTCGCGCGAACGTGCGGCGATGCGCAGATCCTTCTTGAGCAATAACCAGGTCAGGCGGAGGGCGGTCATAACGCCTCCTGCTGGGTTGTCATGTCGTGTAGGCGGCCATCGTGCAGATGCAGATGCCGATCGGCCTTGGCGATGAGGGCCTGGTCGTGGCTGACCGCCAGGACGGCGGTGCCTGCGTCGGTCGCTTGACGCAGCAGCGTGCTGAGGGTCTCGCGCCCGCCAGGATCGAGTCCGGTCGACGGCTCATCGAGCAGCCAGATATCCGCTTTCGAGGCGATAATTCGGGCCAAACCGGTGCGTTGCTGCATGCCGCGCGAGTAGTGGCGGACTCGCCTGTGATGGGCTTCACGCGGCAGTCCGACGCGATCGAGCAGGGCTTCGGCTTCGGTGTCCGTCAGCGGACGGCCGATAAGACTGGAAAAGAGCTGCAGATTCTCGAGGCCGGTCAAATCGAAGTACAGGCCCGGACGGTGCTGCAACACGGCGATTCGTTTGGCGAGGTAGTCGGTGGCCACCTCAGACAACGGCACGCTATTGAGCGCTACGCTGCCCTGGGTCGCCTGTGACGCGCCTCGTAAGATCGCCAGGAGGCTGGTCTTGCCGGCGCCGTTGTGGCCAGAGATGAACAGCAGCTCGCCGGAATGAACGTCCAGATCCAGATCGAGTAGGACAAATCGGTCGCCCGCGGCCCAGGCGATGCCGCGCGCCGTCAATGGTGCACTGGCCATCCCGTTCACCCACGCCGACGCAGGATCGCGGCGAGCGCTAGCATGGCCAACAACAGCGCGGTACCGGCGAGCGCCTTTCGCGGCAGCGCTGCGGCTTCTGGGAGGTCTGTGATCCAGATCTTGGCGACCTCACCGAGCGCGATGGGCTGAATGAGGGCCAACCCTGCCATGCGATCCTTGCCCTTGTTCTGGCGGCCAGAGCGCGCTGGTTTGTCTGCCAGCACCCGCGGCCGTGTCGGACGCACACCGATGGCGGCGACGGCGAGATGCGTCTGCCCCACCGTGCCGCGCAGACCCAGTTGGGCGGGACCTCTCTTCACGGAGATCGGGTAACGGACGCGGACGGAAATGGGCCGTCCGGGCGCAAGCGTACCGGTCAGCATGAGCGAGCCATCTTTCTTGGTGATGGTTCCGTCTCCCTCGACAGTCACCTCCACATGGCGGGCAGCATTTGGGATGGCGCCTCGGTCGAGCACGGTGTTGCGTACGACAGGCGCGAGCAGTGGCAGAGCGAGACTTGCCTTGTCAGTCCAGCGCAAAACGCCTGGTTTTTCAGCCCGAAAGGTGTAAAGCGACCACACACGCAGGCCACTGTCGCGCACTTCGAGGTTGGCGCGGACGTCGAGGGAAATGTCCTTGGCACTCAGCGGCTGACTATAGCGCCCGACGCGCTGACCTGTCTGACGGATAGGCGAAGTTACGGTCTGGCCCTCTTCGCGAAAACGCAGCTTGAGATGGGTCCCCGGCGCCGGAGGCGGCACTTGGACGACACCCTGCGGGTCGGCGGTGAGCTTGACAGAGGAGACCTCCGCTGCCGGCTTGTCCCCACCGCTCGCCCGAAAAGTTACCAATTCGACCGTCGTGGCGCTCGCCGGCTTCGGGAGCCCAGCGGCACCAATATCGACGACTTGAACCTGCCAACTCTCAGCCGCGAAAGAGGGGGCTGGGGCTGTAAGTAGGGGTAAACCGGCCGCAACGATGAGCGTCAACGTGAATAGGCGTAAGCGTTGCCGACCGCGCTGGGCGCGTCGTTTGGCGGCACACCATTGCAGAACGCTGTGAAGTGGATTGGAGCGCGCCATCAACCCTCTCCATCGAGCTGATCGAGGCGCTGCATGGCTGCGACCGCGCGCTGCTCGTATCGTACGCGCAGCACGTCGTAGTCGGCCTGATCGATCTTGCCGGTATCGAAATCGAATTGAACTTCTCGAAGATTGTGCAGGCTGCGCCGCCGAGCGTCTTCGAGTTTGCCGCGCTCTGCGTCCCATGCGCGGGTGCCTTCGTCGCCGGCGGATGAAGCGAGCACGTAAAAACGCAGCGCCTGCACCATGGCAAGCAGCGAAAACACTGCGACAAGTACGACGGCGATGACCGCTACAGTGGCTTTCACCGGTTCTCCTTACCGCCGAGAAATCGGCCCATTAGGCGGGAGCGCTTGCCGTGGCTCGACGGACGATCCACAGCGGCTCGAAATGCTTGCACAAAGGCGCCCATGTGCGGGTGTCGTTCTTCGGGATCACGTGCGAGCGCGCGGTCGACCGCTTGGACGACGTTGGACGGTAGATCCTTGCGCAGCGCCCCGAGTGAAACCTCCGGCAATGGCGTCTCCGCGCGCAGGCTGTTGAGCATGCCCCGCGGCCCGGGTTCCGTTGCCGTAACCGGTCGCCGCCCGGCGAGGGCCTCATAGACGATGCCCGCCAGGCCATACTGATCGGCACGGCCATCGACGATGCCACCGGTCGCTTGTTCCGGCGCCATGTAAGCGGGTGTGCCCAGTGGATGCTCCAGATCGTACCCCACGCGATACCTGTCCGCCCGCTCATTGATCCGTGTAACCGTTCCGAAATCAACCATCTTCACCCGCGTCGTACGCAAGCTCGTGTGGGTGAGCAGTAGGTTGGATGGCGTCACGTCGCGGTGCACATAACCAACGCTATGAAGTTCTGCGAGGCCTTCACCGAGTTGCACCACGATGTCCCGCAGCAGTGACAGGTCGAGGTGCGTCTTCTTCTCGAGCACCTTGGCCATCGTTGGGCCTTCGACGTACTCCATCGCGAGGTACGGTCGTTTGTCGGCGACAGTGCCGGTGCGAATGATATCGACGAAACACGGCGCGTGTAGGGCGCCCAGCAGTTTGCCCTCGCGAAGCAGGGCCAAGCTCGCCCGGCGAAAGTCTGGCTCTCGCAGGCTCAGATACGGCAAGCACAGGACCTTCAATGCCACCGTGCGATCGCCGACAGACTTCTGCTTAGCCAGGAAAACGTCCGCGTGACTCCCCGTGCCGATCGGGCGCACGATGGAAAATTCCCCGTCGATCAGCTGCCCCAGGACGGGATCGAGCTGGCTTCTGGAATTGCGTGAGGTGCGTTTGGACGTTTTGGCGTGGTCGTTCACGTTGACTCGTTGCGGGGGAGCGGCCGTGGGGCGCGGCCGGGCAGGGGGCGCAGTATGCCACGCTCGCTTTGAAAATTCACGACTCGTAGCATCGGATCGGCGCGCTTACACAGACCGCAACGAGCTGAAATCTCGGGCTCGACCGTGAGTCATGGCCCGAAAAACCCCGAAAATCAGGGCGCCAGCAACCTATACCGCGCTAGGCGGCCTGCAATGTTTAGGCTGTGGCGGGCACGCCTGCGAGAGGGCGTCCCCGCGAAAAGCTGGGGTCGTGCGTTGCCGATGGCCGAGACCTCGGTCTATCCTCCGCTCATGAGTGACCTGAATCAAATCGCCAACGCGCGTGACTTTGTCCAACAACTCCGCACCGGCCGGATGCATCGCGTCGAGGTGGCGCCTTGTGACCTCGGCCAACATGGCGGCACTGAGTTCGGCCCAGCCAGCTGGAATCACGTCCGAATGACGGGTACGAAGCTCGTCGGCCTGTGGATTCGTGATCTCAAGGTGGATCGCTGGTTTGCCCGTGGCGTGCTGCTGAACGGTACGCGCTTCGAGGGTGCTCAACTCAGCAGCGTGTCGATTAGCAACTCCCAAGCGATGGCCCTGCAATGGCCAAAGGCTGTGTTGCAGGGGTGCCGCTTCAGTGAGACAGCGCTCACCAACGCGAATTTATCGCGCGCCGCGCTGACGGGTTGCCACTTCGATATCTCCGACCTCAACCACACAAACCTGACGGAGGCGCTGCTGCTCAATTGCCGGTTTACAGACTCCCGGCAGGGCGGGGCGGTGGTCGACAACGTCAATCTGTCTGGCGCGGTGCTGTGCGGCGTCGATCTACGCGGCGCGGGGCTGTTTCGTGCCAATTTTGACGGCGCGGTGTTGGTTGATGTCGATCTCCGCGACGCGAATCTCGTGGATGCTAACTTCCGCAATGCGGTGATGATTGGCTGCAAGACCGATCGTGCTGACATGTCTGGTGAGACGGAGCGGCAGGTGCGCAACGCCGCCGGCGGGATCGCCGACATCACACGCACATTGCTGGCGCACCACGAGCCAGCACAGCTGGCGATGATCACCGCTGCAGTGCTGGCCGCGATGGCCGACCTGGAGCGCCCAGCCGCTGCTGCAAGTCCGGCTGCCGCCGCGACCACCGGAGATCCGGTTGCCGAGCTGGTGCAGTTGCAGTTCCCGACGCTCATTCGCGAGCTTCAGGGGCGCGGCGGGCCCACGGAACTGGGCCGTTTGCGCGTAGAGGGCGACCATGTCTACGCCCGGGGCATCGACGGCAACGAAGTTCGCTTGACCGCCCAAGAGCGCTCGGCGCCCGTACGACCACCGGTGATGCGGGATCCAAAGCCAGCGCCCGCGACGCCCCGCCCGGCTGCACCTGCGCCGCCAGATCCAGCGCCTGCCGCGCCGCCAAGCTACGGTGACTTCGACGCTGCTGGCCTAGAGATCGACTAGGGCGTCAGCACGCGACACGGTCGCCACCACACCGTCGGGCATCGCCTCCAAAAACGAACGGCGCCGCGCAGCTCGTGAGCTACGCGGCGCCGTTTCGTTGGAGGGCGAGCCTGGCGAGTCTACCAGGGCTCGCGAGCGTGTCGTCTACGCCTGCAGCGCCAGCGCGCTCAGCAGGCGGGCCTTGTGGTCTGGGAACAGGTGCTTGAAGCGCACTTCCATGGCGAGTTCGACAGCGTCACGGCGCGGTACGACTTCGCCCAGCGCGCGAACACCGGAACCGTCGGGGAGGTTCACGTCCATCCAAGCGAAGCGACCGAGCTCCGAGGGCGTCTCCACGATCATTCCGGACTCTGTGATCTGACGCACCGCACATTCGACTTCCTGAGCGCCGTGGCTCGTCGAGCCGCGGAGGCGCACGCGCCAATCTGCGAGGTTGACTACGCCCTGTTGAGAGTGGACGTCAGTGTGTGCGGTATTGAGCGACATGTTTCCTCCGGGCCGGCATGGGTGGCGCGTGAGAACAAGCATGTCGTGCGGCTGTGCGCGGTCAAAAAAAAGGGTCTATTCGCTCGACTGAACTGGATTATTTGTAAACTACTGTCGCGTGCTGCCATCATCACAGATGCCGCCCGACGCTAGCCTTTCAGCGCAGCGTCGATGGCGTCGCGGGAAAATCCGCTGAGAATACGACCCTTGATGTAGAGAATCGGGACGCCCTGGAGCCTGGAGGCCGGAAATCCTGCTTCCTTGGCGCGGCGCATCATGTCGGCCCGGGCGCCAGCGTCCCGCTCCAAGTCCAACTGTTTGAAGGGCACGCCCTTGAGCGTGAGGTAGCGCGCCGCTTTCTTGCAGTAGCCGCACCACGCCGTCTTGTAGAGCACGACTTCATCCTTGTTGCCATCGGCTTTGGCGGTCGCTGCTTCCACCAGAGCCTGCTCTTTGGCTCGGGTCTGCTCCATGGCGAATCGGTCGACGGTGCGGGCGCTGTATTTGCCATCTTTGGGAGCGCTCAGATCGGCGACGAATAGCCAGGGCCCCTGCAATTTGGGGTCATCCGGGACAACGAGGACTTGGCCACGCGCGCCTTTAGGGACGTCGTCGACCTTCTTCGCGATCAGCAGGTTGCCCGTCGTGGGTGAAAAATAACGGAGGACGTACGCGCCGCCATCGTCCGACACAACAGGAGGAGGCGGTGCCTTGCGAGCGGCGGGTTTGGCGGACTCTGGTGGTGGCGTTTTGTTGCACCCAAGCGTCATGGCGGCGAGCACGCCGACCGCCACAGCGAACCAAATGTGTGCGATGGAAGGCGTCGTCACGGCTTGCGAGACGGTTCTCATGGTGTGGCTCCTGCCTTGAGTCGTGCGCGGTCGACGATGTACCGCAAGTCGCCTGGGTGGGCGGCTGCGGCCTCTTCAAGTGCCGCGCCAATCGCTGCCTGCGCACGCCATGGGGCGAGGGTTTCAGCCGCCACCCGGCGAACGCCTGGCGCCTTGTCGGTCAGCAGCTGTAGCAGCGTGGGTAGCACCTTGTTCATCAGTCCAGCTCGCAAATATGGGCGAAAAGCTCGCACAGCTGAACACCGCAGATGCTCGGTTCCTTCCTTTGCATCTTCCAGCAGAGCCCCAAGCACAGTTGGATCTGCGCGCCGCGCAAGCGCGAGACGCGCGCTTACAGCCACAGTCTGATCGGACTCCTGCGTCGCCTTGCGTAGGGCTAGGCACACCGGACCGCAATCGCCGGTTAGCCGTTGTACCGCTCCCAGGCCCTCGATCGCGCCGACGCGGGTACCGGCGCTACTCATGGGATGACTGAGCGCCTTGAGCAATCGGGTCGTAGCGTCGGTGCGCACTGTGGCGGGCGCTGCTGAGAGACGTCCGACCAATGTGGCGCGAACTGGCTGGCTCTCCGTGGTGAGTAGACCAAAACACGTTCCCAGCACGCAGGCGCCGCTAACGGCTGACTCGCCGCAGTTCTTGTCGGTCGTACAGGGTTCGCCAGTGCCCATGACCAGCGAGCGGCTCGCCTGGACCGGATCTACCTTCTGCGCCGTCGTGGGTTCAGCGCATCCCACGGTTGCACATATGACGAGCCAAATCGTGAGAAAAATCCCCGTGCGCCACGTGCGACGAGGGTGGAGGCTAGCCACCAACATAAGTCAGGGCCGCAGCGATCCGAACTGACTGATTCGGCTCATTGAGAAAGCGCTCGAGCAGCTCGCGGGTCTCTTTGTCTTTGCGAAGCACACCCATATGGCGGATGGCCGCCACCCGCACACGCGCGCTCGACGAGAGCGCCAGGCTCTTGATCTCCGTGGCGGCCTTCTTGCCCTCGAGTTTGACTAGGCGATTGAGCACGCGCACCCGCAAGTCGTCGTTGTTGGTGCTCTGCAGTACTTTGCGCAGCAGGGTGGGCTGCTGCTTTGGCAACAATGCGAGCGCTTCGAGGGCTTCCTCGCGCATTTCAATGCGGCGGGAAAATAGGGCGAGCTCCAAGAAACTCTCGAAGGAGCCCTTAAATTCAGCCGTAAAGGCGATCAGGGTGCCGCGAGGTAGCCAGCCAAGTGCGCGCTTCCAGACCCGAACCGAGTTGGCCTTGTCGCTCATCAGGAACCCGCGAACAGCCTCGACGCGCACCTGCTTGCTGCGGTCACGCAGGGCGGTTTGCAGGCCTTGGCGTGCCTCGCGCTCTCCGGATTCAGCCAGCGCGCGAACCACACGCTGACGCATCTCGGCGTTGCGCTCGCGCGTGTAGAACATGAGCGCCTGGATGGCCGATTTGTGCTTGATAGAGGCGAGAGCAAAGATTAGGGCCTTGCGAATGCCGGTGTCCTTTTCGTAGTCCAGACTCTCCCGAATCGGTGCTACGGAGACAGGTGAAGCCAGCCAAGCCAGCACGCGCGCGGCTGCCAGGCGGACCTCAGGCAGGGCGTCCTTGAGATACTTGTGCATCGCGCCGAGCTGTCCCGCTCCGCCCACACGGCCCAAGTAGTAGACACCGGTAGGCCGCAGGTCGACGTTCGTACCGTTCGCTAGCTTCTTGGCGGCACCGCTCATCGAGCGATCGCCAACGAGGGCCAAGATCTCGTACACGCTGAAGATGAGACGCTTGTCCGGCGATCCATCGAGCAACTTCTTGAGCGCACTGACGTCCGATTTTGTGGCGATTTTCTTGTAGGCTTCGAGCGCGGAAATCTGTGCGGCACCTGTGGCACCCGCGGCGATGGCGAGCACTTGTTTGCCCACGGCACGGTCGCCATACCGGGCGCGCGCCATGGCCACTTTTTGCTTGAGCGCGGCGTTCTTTTTACCGGGTTTGAGCGATTTGAGGTAAGCCCACTCTCGGGTTGTCTCCGCCTTGTTCGCCGTCGTCACCAACACCTCGATAACGGATGGCTTCTTGCCCAACTTCTTCGCAATGAGCCCGAGATGACGGCTGTGTAGCACCGGATTGAGCTGCTTGAGGGTCCGCATACCCGCTGCGGAAACCAGCGCGTCCTTGCTCTTGAGCGCGGTCACGACGAATAGACCGAGAGTGTCTTGGTTGAGCGCGACCAGGCCGTCGACGATGTTGTTTTGGCGCTCGTGCTCTTTGTCGGCGATTGCGCTGACGACCGCTCCGATGGCGTCCTTTGGCTTGAGCACGTTGAGCACTGGCAGCACTTCTCTTGGGTCGAGCGTCGCGCGAATGAGGGCGTCGTGGACCAGCTTCTTCCACGCCTTGTTTTTGAGGTGCATGTAGGCCTGGGCGACACCTGCGCGCACAATCCACTGGGGATCTTGGGTGCCATCTTTGAGAAGCGTCTTCAGCTCCTTGTCTTTCTTATTGAAGGCGATACCGCGATAGGCCATGCCACGGGTGTGAAAGTTCGCGCTTTTCAGCCCGGCCTTCAGCGTAGCAAACGCCTCAACCTTTCGATCCGGCTTGCGTTTTGCCTCTGCGTGGGTAGCAGGCAGCGTGAGCGATAGTGCCACGGTAGCGGCTACGCAGGCGAGCAGTTGGGGCTTGTGCATCGCGGGTCCTCCAGGACGTCGGCGCCGGTTCAGACGCTCTTGAGAGCGCGGATGATCAGGGTCCAGTTAGCACGCTGTCAACCGCAGAGGAGGCGGATTACGCCTCAGCGGGCGAACGCGCTAGGCTGCGGATCGATTCGAGTTGCGCGCGATCGATGCGCTGCGCCGCTGGACTGGCCAAGAATGCCCGCGCGCCGTCGGCGTCACCAATGGCAAGGACGCACACCGCCTGTACCTGAGCCATCTCTTCAGACCCCTCCACACGCGCCGCGAACCTCGCGGCATCCTGCCACTGGCTCAGGCGTGCCGCCGAGAGGGCCAAGATCTGCCAAATGTGTCCCATCTCAACCGCGCTCAAGAAGGGTTCAGCGCGCGCTTGATGACAGAGGCGCATCGCCCCATCAAAGTCTTCGCCGGCATACGCCTTCCGCGCAGCCTCTAGTAGCTCGCGCACCCGGGAGTGCCGCTCTGTTTGATGTCGCTCCGGGCTGGCCTGTACTTCCTGCAGCGCGCGCCAGTTGTCGACGGCGGCGTAGGCCATCACAAAGGTCACGAGCATCATCTGCATCCCCAACCCAGCCAGCGCCAAAATCACCGACAGGCCTAGGCCCAACTTATAGACCAGCCGATCAGCTTTTAGCCCTTGTTTCCAGACTTTTCGCGCGACAATGAGGGTCAGCACACCGCCGTCGAGGGGGAAGATCGGTAGCAGGTTGTAGATGCCGAGGACCACGTTCCAGGTGAATCCCGAATAGAGGATCTGCAGCAACATGCCGTCGGCCGAGCTGGACCCAAAATAGAAGATGGCGGCCAGCAGGAAGTTCATCGCGGGACCAGCGGCTGTGATCAGAAATTGATCTCGCGGCCGCGATGTTGGCTTGTGAAAGCAGACGCCTCCAAGCGCGACCAACTCGATGTGCGGGTCCAGTCGAAAGTAGCGACTCACCAGCCCGTGGCCGAGCTCGTGAAACAGGATCGAGAAGCTGAGGATGATCATGATCCCGATGCCGAGCTTGGGATCTTGCTTGAGTGCACCCCAGGCGATGAACGCCATGAGGGCAAAGTGCATCCAGGAGATGCTCACCGGGATGCCGGCGATGGAGAACATAGGGCGGGAAGTGGGGTTGCCGTACACGATCAGGCTCCGAGCGGAATGGAGGCCGCCGCGTCAGGATAGGTGGCGCGCGCAGCCCGGCAAGGGGCGTTGGGCTCAGGCATGTCTGGCTTGGCTCGTCTCACCGAATGCCACCTGCCGCACGCCCTTCTTTGAGCATCTTCAGGGCAGGACCGAGATGCAGCCAACCGGGAGATGTCGTCGCTGGCTTGTCGGATCGCCTGTTTCGTTGATTCGGACCGACCGGTCGACGGCCTGACGGGCGAGGAACGCCAAGATCCCGCCCTCGCGCCCCACGACCGCGCACTTTGGGAGCCCGTCCGCCAGGCCGTTGAGTGTCAGCGTCCTTCGGGGTGCCGCCGCCGATACGCTCGTTCACCTTCAGCATCGGAACCGCCACGGGCAATTGGAAGCGGCTTGGCGGCAAAAACGCTGGAGATTCAGGCGCCGGTTCGCCCATGCGCCGCGTGCTCGGTCGCTTGGCCTTGGCCGCCGGTGTTGACCCAGGGATGGTGAGCCTGCGCCGTCGCCGCTTCCGTTTCTTCTTCTTCTTTTTCTTGCTGCCCTTCGGATTGGCCAACTGCTCCAAATCTGGTTCCCAGAGCTCCAGTAGCCCGTCGACACTCAAATCCTTTGTGCTTGTCGCACTGAGGCCGAGCAGCTCCAGATTGGCGTCGATGGCGCGGTCGATGGCCTTGTCACGCGCGCGCTCCAGCGGCGTTGCTGGTGGCCATTTGGCCTTGCGAGGATTGCGGAAGACCTGCCAGTGATCGCGCTGGTAGATCTTGTGCCACTTCCGGAGTTCCAACTCCCACGTCCCCGTACGCTCGCCGAGGCCGCGATAGACCGCGATGTAGTCGTAGTACTTGCCGTGCGGGCGCATGCCGAAGGTGGTGTGATCGTACCAAACCGGCGCCGGCATGGTGGCTTCGGTGCGGGTGATCACCGGCTTGCTGCTCGAGTCCGCGAAGCTGTACGGCACGTAGCCGCCTCGGAAGATCGCGTAGTATTCACCCACGTTGGAGAAGATGCGCTCCTCCAGCCAGCGACTCTGACGCTTCATCCGCAACGTGAGGACCGACCTGTCGGGGGGAATGGTCTGAAAAGCCTCGCGAATCGACCCGAACTCAGTGCGTGCCAGCATGAAGACGCCGCTGGTGTAGATCGGCATCATCACGCTGGTCACCAGCATCGCGATTGTGCCCAGCCAGACCCGGAAACGCACATGGCGACTCGGCAAGAGTGGGCATACCGGCAGCGCGATAATCGTCATGATGGCGAGCACTTCGATCAGGCGAAAATTGACCCCATACAGGATAATTGGCCGATTGAGGTGCTGGGGAAGGATGAAGTATGCCGCGGTCACCAGGGCGAGCGCCCACCCCATGTAGCTCGTGCCGTGAACGTCGGACGCTGGCGCGGTGGTCGCCCGCACAAAGACGCGGCTCACTTCAGCGAAATTGCCGTGCTCGGGCCATTGGACCCCGTTTTCCGGTCCACTAGCTGACCCGGACTGCTCATCGCCTGGTTTTGTGGGCAGATCGGCAGGCTGAGCGCCTGATTCTACGAGCTGCTCAGGCGTCAGCGTGATCCGTGCGCGCTTCACCGCGCCCAGCAGCCAGAGCGCGATACCGAATAGCCAGGTGCTACTGATCAACTCGCCCTGCCGCCGCAAAAGCAAGTCTTGCAGGCCGCGAATGTGGACCGGTTGCTGCGAAAAGCGGTTGAACATGTGGTCGAACAACTGACTGACACTAGCCAGCGGCGTGAGGTGTTGCCCCGAGTAGATGCGAGCGAGCCGCTCGATCAGCGTTGTGCCGTGGATTTGCACCTGATCGGGCGTCTTTACGCCATCTGCGAAGACGAAATAGCTCAAGAACCAGGGCAGCAGGACCGCGATACTTGGCACCACGATGGCGACCTCGCGCATGCCCCAACTCAAACCGCGCAACCAGCCCTTGCGGAAGCCGAATATCAGCGCCAACAGCGGGAGCAACGCAAGGCCTACGCCCCACAGGAGGTAGTGGGTAATCGCCAGGAAGACCAACAGGCCACTGACGAGCGCACCACCACGCCAGGACGGACGACGGAGGAAGTGGATGTGGGCGGTCAGCACCATGAGGAACACCGGAATGCTCATCAAATAGTTGAAAAAACCCATGAAGAAGTCGCTGTTGAGCATCCATGGGAAGATGCCGAGAATCAGCCAGCGATTGTGGTCCAGCGCCCGAAGCAGGGCGTGCGACGCCATGGGAATGCCGAGCAGACATGCGCTCAAGACGATTCGGTTGGCTTGCTCGACGTCCGTGAGGTACTGCAGCCAGTCCACGGCCTTGTAGTACGACAGGTAGGGCACGATGGCGTGCACTTCTGTGTAGTGATGCTGGTAGAGCGCAGATTCCCCGAAATCATGGATAATCTTCATCAGATGCAGGTGGGAGCCGGCATCGAGAAGAGGCAGGATGTCCGTCACCCAGATCGGCGAGATCCCCAGGGCGCTCAGGCACACGAACAGGGTCCAGTACGTCACATTCCAGCGATGGGCGGCTGTCGCGTGAGCTGGCTTGACCAATGGGGCCAACTCCGGCGCAGAACGAGCGGGTGACGATGGACGGCGCAACAGGGGCAAGGGAGCTCTCCGCGAGGGGGCAAAGGGGTCGGACGATGACGAACGAACCATGGCGATTCAGCGCGGCCAAGCGCGCTGGGCGCGAAAGTCTAGCTTGGGTTGCGTAGTCTCGCTACCGAGTTTCGCCGAAATTCGTCACTTGTTGTTGAGTTGTCGCTAGTCCACTTGGCGCGAAAAAGTTGAATTCATCGCCGATCAGCGCGGATTGAGCTTCGATCGACCGTTGCTGATTCGGCCACCAAATCGTTTGGGCCGTGGGATGCAGAGTGACCATTTGCGCCGCGAACCGGAGCCGGTCACCCTCGCAGCGTTCGTGTCGACCACTTGAGCGGACGCGCCGTTTCAATACCCGCGCAAGTAACAGCGGCCGACCCCTCAACCGGAGCTATCGTTGCCATGCTCGTCTACCTCAGAAATGCCGATTTGGTCGCACCGGAGCCCATGGGCCTTGTGGACATTCTCGTCGCCGGGGAACGGATCGCCGCGATCCAGTCGGTGACGCCCAATCACCCCGTGACGATCCCGACTCAGTGGCCCTGCGAAGTGCACGATCTGGCGGGCGCTACGGTGATTCCGGGCCTTGTGGACTCGCACGTACACCTCACCGGCGGCGGCGGGGAGAGCGGTCCCGAGACAAAGGTGCCGCCCCTGCAGTTGACGCAGCTGACCTCAGCCGGGGTCACGACGGTCGTGGGGTTGCTCGGTACGGATAGTGTCACCCGTGGACCGCGAGAGTTGTTGGCTGCGACCCGGGCGATGCAGCGTCTTGGGCTGACCGCTTACATGTGGACGGGCGCGTATCCGGTGCCGACGCCGACGATTACGGGCACGGTTCGCGGTGATGTGACCCTGGTGGAGCAGGTGATCGGCGCGGGTGAGGTGGCGATTAGCGACCATCGAAGTTCGCAACCGACCTATGACGAGATCGTGCGTCTCGCCGCGGAATGCCATGTGGGCGGGCTATTGGCCAAGAAAGCTGGCGTTCTTCACCTGCATCTCGGCGATGGAAAACGTGGGCTGGCGTTCGTCGCCCGGGCACTTGAAGAGAGCGAGTTGCCGGCGCGGGTGCTACAGCCGACCCACTGTAATCGTAACCATACGCTGTGGGCCGAAGCGATGACGCTGGGGGCGAAGGGCGTGCCTATCGATGTCACCGCTTTTCCGCCGGACGACGATGAAACCGGGTTGTCAGCGGCAGATGCAGTGACGCAGTGGCTCGATGCCGGGCTGCCCGCTGAACGCCTGACCGTGTCTTCCGATGGCGGTGGATGCATCCCCCTGTTTGACGCCGACGGTGTGATGCAACGCATGGACGTTGGCTCAAGCTCGACCCTGTTGGCCATGGTGCGGGACTTGGTTGGGCGGGGCAGGGCGCTCTCAGAGGTGGTGCCTTTCGTCACAAGCAACGTGGCGAAACAGCTGCGGCTGAGCCAGAAGGGCGAACTTGCGCCGGGCCGTGACGCGGATCTCGTGGTGTTGACCGCCCAGATGAAGGTCTCGGCGGTGATGGCTCGCGGCCGGTGGATGGTGCGGGACGGCGAGTCAGTCGTACGGGGCCCATTCGAATAGGGGACACGACGAGCACAACAACCCCCTCTCATTTCTCGGGTCGCGCCCCTTTCTCCGCGTGCAGCCGTGTGCTACCTCCCGCCTTGGATTGCGGCGCGCACATCAGTCGTCGCCGTTGCAAACCACCCGCCAGGTTGACCACACGCGTCGTACCGCCCGCACTTCAGCAACACCCCAGGAGACGTTGTGCCGAGCCCACAGGTATCCCCAGGTTCTAGAGGTTTCATTATCCCCATCGGCGGTGCCGAGGATAAGGTCAACGATCGCCGTATTTTGCAGCGATTTATCGATGTTTCCGGGGGAAAAGACGCGCGCATTGTCGTGATTCCTACCGCGAGCCAGCTCGATAGCACCGGCCCGCGCTACAAGAAGATCTTCACCTACCTCGGCGCCGCGCAAGTGGACGTGCTCGACTACCGTGAGCGCTCGGATACGGACAACGAGCAATGGTTGTCGTTGCTCGACAGCGCGACTGGCGCCTTCATGACCGGCGGTAATCAGCTGCGGTTATCGACGATTTTAGGGGGTACGCCTGTCGCCCGTTCGCTGCGTCGTCGCAACGCTGCCGGTATGACTGTGGCCGGTACATCTGCGGGTGCGGCTTTTGTGAGCGAGCACATGATCGCCCATGGTCGCACGGGCGCCACCCCCCGTGCCGGTGCTGTTAGTGTCGCAGCAGGCCTTGGGCTGACCAATCGCATCATCGTCGATCAGCACTTTCGCCAGCGCGATCGTCTCGGCCGCCTGCTCACCGCGATCGCCTACAATCCGTTCGTAATCGGCTTTGGGCTTGACGAGGACACCGCTGCATTTGTCGGTCCCGATGAGGTGACTGAGATCGTGGGTGCGGGAGCCATTACGGTGGTCGATGTCGCTGACCTGGATCACTCCGGGATGGCTGATGCACGGGAAGGTGCTCCCGTCGATCTCATCGGTGTTCGGCTGCATGTTCTGACAGATGGCGCTACCTTCCACCTGCATACACGCCGCGCGACACCACCGCCTCAAACCCGCCCAAGCGACGACTGAGCAGACAGACATCACAGCGCAGGGAACGCCATGAAAGTTCGCGATACTCGAGTTTATCAAGGACCTAATCTTTACGCGAACTTCCGCGTGATTCGCATGACGGTCGACCTGGGACCGCTGGAGGCTTACCCGTCCGCCAAAATCCCCGGATTTGTCGACGGTCTGCTTGGCGCGATGCCGACACTGGCGGAGCACGGCTGCTCCTATGGCGAGCCGGGTGGGTTCGTGCGCCGATTGCAGGAAGATGGCGGCACGTGGCTCGGGCACGTCTTTGAGCACGTGGCGCTGGAACTACAGAATCTCGCGGGTGTGCAGGTCAGCTTTGGCAAGACACGTGGTGCCGATGCGCCCGGCGTCTATCACGTCGTCTACGAGTATCAGGAACCCCAAGTCGGCCGCGAAGCAGGTGAGTTGGCGCTGCACCTGTTGCGCAGTTTGGTGCCCTCAGAGCTGTGGATCGGCGAGACGACGGACGAGGAGTTCGACTTCCTCGAAGAGCTGGAGCACTTGATCCGTCGGGCCCAGCGGCGCGCGTTTGGGCCTTCGACGGCGAGCCTGATTCGGGCCGCGGAAGCGCGGGATATTCCGTGGTTGCGACTCAACCAATACAGCCTGGTCCAGTTTGGTCACGGCAAGCACCAACGGCGCATTCAGGCCACAATTACAAGCGAAACGCGCCATATCGGCGTGTCGATTGCGTCTGATAAAGAAGAGACTCGGCAGATTTTGCACGACCTCGGCCTGCCCGTTCCGGAGCAGATGCTGGTCTATGGCACGGGGCGCGCTGTGCGGGCTGCCCGCCGGATCGGTTACCCGGTCGTGGTCAAGCCGCTCGATGCCAACCACGGTCGCGGCGTGAGCATCGGAATGGACAGCGATGAGGCGGTTGCGGCTGCCTTTGAGCAGGCGCGCAAGCACAGCCGCGGTGTGTTGGTGGAGAGTTTCCTCAAGGGCTTCGACCACCGGATGCTGGTGATCAACGGCGAGCTAGTCGCAGCGAGCAAACGGGTGCCGGGCCACGTCGTTGGCGATGGAAAGCAGACGATCGCTCAGCTCATCGAAGAGGTGAACAGCGATCCACGCCGCGGTATCGGGCACGAGAAGGTGCTGACAAGGCTGGAGTTGGACCACCAGGCGGAGCGTCTGATGCGCCGCGGTGGCGTGACTGAAGATGTCGTTCTGCCCGCAGGTCAAGTGTTCTATCTGCGGTCGACGGCTAATCTATCAACTGGTGGAACGGCGGTTGATGTGACGGATATTGTGCATCCCGACAACCGCGAGATGGCGGTGCGCGCTGCCGTTGCGATTGGTCTCGATGTCGCAGGTGTCGACTTTCTAACCGACGACATCAGCACCTCATGGATGGACTCCGGTGGTGGCATCTGCGAGGTGAACGCCGCCCCAGGCTTCCGCATGCATGTTGCCCCCTCGGAAGGCACGCCGCGGGATGCTGCTGGCCCTGTCATCGACATGCTGTTTCCTCAGGAGGCGCCGAGTCGCATCCCGATCGCGGCGGTGACGGGTACCAACGGAAAGACGACGACTACCCGAATGCTCGCCCACATCCACAAGTTGGCCGGTGAGACGGTCGGCATGAGCAGCACCGATGGCGTCTACGTCGACGGCACGCGGACGGTTATCGGCGACATGACGGGGCCGATGGCGGCGCAGATGGTGCTGCGCGATCCGCGGGTGTCAGTGGCGGTGCTGGAGACAGCGCGGGGTGGTCTACTGCGTGCGGGCATGGGCTACAGCGGCCCCAACGTTGCCTGCTGCTTGAACGTGGCGGCCGACCACCTCGGCCTGCGCGGGATCGACACATTGGAGCAGCTCGCTGCGGTCAAACGCATCCCGATTGAGGCTGCCAAGGACGCAGTGGTGCTCAACGCCGACGACCCGCTGGTTCTGAGCATGTCTGCGTACACGAACGCGTCAAAAGTCGTCTATGTGACCACTGATCCCCGTCATGAACTGGTCCGCGAGCACATTCGGGCTGGTGGTTGTGCCGTCAGCCTGGAGAGCGGCGTCAACGGCGAGATGATTGTGATCTACGAAGGCGGCTCCCACATGCCGCTGCTCTGGACGCACCTCATCCCTGCGACACTGGAGGGCAAGGCAGCTCACAACGTCCAAAATGCGATGTTTGCGGCCGCCATGGCCTTCTGCATGGATGTGCGCCTGGAGGATATCCGCCTCGGTCTGCGTACGTTCGATACCAGCTTTTTCCAGGCGCCTGGCCGCCTCAATGTCTTCGATGAGCTCGGGTTCAAGGTCATCTTGGACTACGGCCACAATCCAGCGGCAGTCTCTGCGATGTGCGATCTAGTCGACGCCATCGCAGACGGCGGAAACTTCGGTCGAAAAATCGGCGTGATTGCTGCCCCAGGAGACCGTCGAGACGAGGATGTGCGCGCGATCGCAAAGCGTGCGGCCAAGACCTTTGACGTCTTCTTCTGCAAGCGCGACGACAGGTTGCGTGGGCGCGGAAAGGCCGAGATTCCGGAGCTTTTAGCTGCAACGCTGCGTGATTGCGGGGTCGACGACGACGCCATCATGGTCATCCCAGACGAGCGGGAAGCACTCGGCGCGGCGCTGGCCTTTGCTGAAGCGGGCGACCTCATGCTTGCGTTTGGCGACGACGTCACGCGTTGCTGGAAGCAGATTATTTACTACGGCGGTCGTGGACCTGCGGTGTCTTCTCGCGAACCGGTCAATGACACGTTGGTTGACGATGCTGGTGCCGACGTCCCGCTGGTGACCATGTGGCAGGGCGTCGAAGTGCTGCGGGATGCCGACGGTGGCGTACGCCTAGCCCGCCAAGACGACAACGACTAGTGGGACGCCAATTGTGACCATGCGAACACTTGATGCACGCAGGTTGACCGGGCTCAGTCGCTGGGCTGACGGCCACGGTGCCGCGGTGGTCATTGAGTTCGCGCGTGAGACCAGTGAGGTCCAGCGGGCGACCCTTCGCGCGACTTGGCAGCGCAATGTCACCGATGCCATGGCGGTCTTGGGGTGGCCAGCGCCTAGTTTTGATGCAACCGCGGCGGGGCGAGGCGGCAGACGAGAGGTTTGGGTCGCTTCTGCACCCATCGATCGGCTGTATGCAGCCGTGGCTCTCTGCGAGTCTGCCGCCAACGAGTCAGACTCTGCGGCTCATCTCGCCGCGGCCCGGGCAGAGGACGACATAGACGGCGATGCAGCGCTGCTTGGTGCCGAGAGGTTCGCCGCCGAGCGGCACTTGCCGTTTTTGTGGTGCGACGACGAGGCGTCCATCGGCTGGGGCACACGGAGTCAAGTCTGGGACCGGGCGGAGGTACCAGCTGACCTTACGGGGCTCGATGCCGAATCCTTGGGGCGCATCCCTGTCGCCCTTGTCACTGGAACTAACGGAAAGACGACGACCTCGCGCCTGTTGTCGCGCATCGCCAGACACGCTGGGTTCGTCGTGGGGGCCACCGGCACAGATGGTTTGGTCGTCGACGAGCAGGTCATCGAGGCTGGGGACTGGACTGGCCCTGGCGGGGCGCGCACGGTCTTGCGCGATGGCCGCGTGGAGCTCGCCGTCTTGGAAGCCGCGCGGGGGGGCATGCTTCGCCGCGGCCTGGGGACCACGGGCGTCGATGCGGCTGCTGTCACCAACGTCAGTAATGACCACCTGGGCGAGTGGGGCATCGATTCAGTCGCCCACATGGCTGAGGTCAAACTGCTGGTCGGCAAGGCTGTTCGACCCGGCGGTAGGCTGGTGTTGTTCGACGACGGAGCGGCGCTCACCAGCTGCGCGACAGGCCTAGCTGCTACCGACAACTTGGTGGTGTCTGGCGTGGAGGTGTTGCGCTATAGGGCCGACAATTCAGCCTCTGACGGCCCAGGCCGCTTGGCAGCATGGCTCGCTGACGAAGGCGCAACCTTGGTGGTTGATTGTGGGTTTGAGGGGCGCGGCCCCCTCCGTATTCCAGCGTCTGAGGTCCCGATTACGGTCGGCGGCGCGGCGCGTTACAACGTGGCCAATGCGCTCGCCGCCGGGTTGTTGGCCCGTGGTTTGGGTTTGCCAGACGACGCCATTCGCTCAGGGCTCGCGAGTTTTCAGCCGAACTCTGTGGATTCTCCGGGGCGCGGCAATCTGCTCACCGTTCGCGGCGCCAAAGTGATCCTCGATTTTGGCCACAACCCCGACGGCGTCATGCAAGTGGCGCACATGGCCGCCCGTCTGAATGTTCGGCGCCGGTTGGTGGTCACCGGGCAGGCCGGCGACCGTACCGATGGCGAGATTCGTGGCTTGGTCGAGGGGCTGAGCGTCTGCAAACCAGATCGATGGCTGCTCAAGGCGATGCCGAAGTATGTCCGCGGTCGACCGTTGGGTGAGGTTGTTGCAGTTCTCAGGAGCGCGCTCACCGAGCTTGGCGTTCCCGAGGGCGCGGTCACTGATCACCCGACAGAGCGTGAGGCTGTTGATGCAGCCATCGCCGAACTGCAACCTGGAGATCTGCTATTGCTATTCATCCAGGCCGATGCGGCAGGTGCCCTCGCGCAGCTCCGTGAGGCCGGAGCGACTGACGGCTGGTAGCGATGCTCGGCGAAATGCTTTCGACTGGCTCCACAGAACTTGGGAAGATGGAGACACGCCTACCATGAGTGATTCCTTTGACGTCGTTGTTGTGGGTGCTGGCGCCGCTGGAACGTGGGCAGCGACTTTGCTGGCTCGGGCCGGACGACGAGTCGCCCTACTCGAGCGTCGGCCACTCAATCAAGCGGGCGCTTCGTGGGTCAACGGTGTGGCGCCCTGGATGATGAATCAGGCTCAAGTGCCGCCTCCACAATCGCCCGAAGACCGCGGCTTGGCCGATGCCTTTGTGATGGCAGCCCTGCATAGGCCGGGTCGAATCGACATGCGGCCAGCTCCAGTCCGTCATGTGGATATGCGCCACCTCACGGGTCGACTACACGGCCTAGCAGTGGACGCCGGCGTGACGATTGTGGATGAGACGCGCGCATTGACGTTGCATTTGACCGATGGACGTCCGACCCAACTTGAGACGCGAAGTTCCGCCGGGGACCGCACGTTCTCGGCGGCGCTTTTTGTCGATGCAGCTGGGATGAAAGGGGTGTTGCGTGCTCAGGTTCCTGCGCTTGCGCAGTGGTGTCCGCCGGTGGGGAAAGAGGACATCTGCAACGCCGCCCAGCAAGTCCGAAAGGTGGCAGATCCAGCAGGCGCGCGTGATTGGCTCGCGAGCCACAGCGTCGCCGCCGGTGAGACTGTGTCTTTCGTCAGTGTGGTTGGCGGTTTCTCGACCGTGGCAGTCCATATCGACCCCACGTTTGAAGAGATGGAAGTGCTCACGGGCTCGGTGCAGACCGGCGGCGTGCCGACAGGCAGCGGGCTGCTGAAACAATTCGTGGCCGACCATGCTTGGGTTGGCGAGCGGGTTTTCGGTGGGGCGGGCGCTATACCGATTCGACGCAGTTGGGATCGGCTCAGCGTTCCCGGGCTGGCGCTGGTGGGGGATGCGGCGTGCCAGGTGTTTCCCGGACACGGGAGCGGCGTGGGGCCAGGGCTGATTGCGGCGCGACATCTCGCGCATGCAGTGCGCGGGTACGACGACCCAGGCTGCCTCGATGCGACGTGGCGTTATCAGTCTGCTTACCAACGCGATGTGGGTGCGGTGTGTGCGAGCTATGCGGTATTTCGCCGTTTGACGCAGGGGCTGTCTGCCAATGACAGTGCGGCGATTCTGGCTGCGGGGTTGTTGAGTGAGTCCATGGCTACGGCTGGACTCAGGCAGCGAATGGTGCTTCCCAAGCTCTCTGAGCTTCCGAAGACGCTAGCTGGGTTGGCGAAGGAGCCTCGTCTCGCTGTACGGCTTGGGCCCGCTGCTGCTCGGATGCAGGCTGTGCACGCTATCTATCGTCGTTATCCATTAACACCGCATGAGCCGGCGCTTCGTCAGTGGTCGGCGCGCGTGAGGTTGCTGTTTGGGGATCGGCGCGCTCTCTGGGGTGCTCTTTCCTAGGTGCTCCATAAAGATTTGTAATGTATGAGTGTTATATGGTGCCAGGCGATTCCCGGCAGTCGATTCCCCGCAAGAAGTGACGCTGGCGCCCAGCGTTCGTGCCGGGACTCGTGATTGTTGCAGTGATCGTGGCCAGCGCTTCAGAAAATGCTCTGGGTCACGGTAGGTAGATATGCCGAGTGTGGTGTATTAATATGTAATTACATGGTGCTAAGTCGTGCCAGGCGATTAGTTCGACCCAATTGACGGTGCACGGGTCGATCTTTTTTGAGGCCCCACCCGACGATTTTGGGTTTGGCCAGCGTCGTATATAGCGAGAGCACCCCAGTACCGCTCTCGTTAGGAGCTCCAATATGCGATCGCTACGCTGTCCATTTCCCTTGTTTTGCTTCGAAATCACTATGAACACCCTCAACGGCGAGTTCTTTCTCAAGCCCGGTGAGGTCGTGACGAGCACCATCTTGGGCGTCATGGGCAGGGCGCAAGAGCAAACGCGCGTGAAGATTCACGCGTTCGAGTTCATGTCGACGCACTTTCACCTGCTGATAACGGTTCGAAATGTTGAGCAGATGAGCAAGTTTATGCGGCTGTTCAACGGGAACCTGTCCAAGAAGCTTAACCATCTGTACGGACGCCGCGGCACGATGTGGCATCGGCGGTACAGCGCAATCGGGGTGACGCCAGATGAAGCGACACAGATGTCGCGACTGCGCTACGTGATGGCGCATGGGGTCAAAGAGGACCTGGTCGAGAAGGTCGGAGATTGGCCGGGAGCGAGCTCGCTGCCTTGGCTGCTGCGCGGAGAGTCGATTTACGGCGTTTGGACCGATTTTACGGCGCGATACAAGGCGAGTCGGCGGAAAAACTATCAGCCGTTTCCAGGAGAGTTCGATACAGTCTACGAAGTGCACCTGACGGAGATGCCGTGTTGGGCGGATGTCGGAGCGGAAGACTGGCGACAGACCGTCCGGGAGATGGCGGCTGAGATCGATGCCACGGCTGCGGAACGCCGTCTGGGGACGGGCGCGCGCGTGCTCGGGGTGAAGGCTGTGCTCGCAGCTCATCGGACTACCCGTCTGACAATGCGCCGCAGAACGCCAGCTCCCCTACTTCACGCCGTTAATCCGCATGTCTACGTACTCGTCGCCGCCGCACTCAAGCTGCTTCGTCGCGTCTACGACGAGGCCTCAGTTCGCTTTCGTGCCGGAGACTGGGACGTGGAGTTTCCGGAGGGGGTGTTTCGACCATCTGGCGGCTTTGTTGTTCCTCGCGACGCGTTGGCGCTGGAGACCCGGTGAGCGCGTGACTCGTGCTCGTCCGAGTCACGAGATTCCTTGAGATTTGCCGCTTGAGACTCGAATCTGCGAGCGTCGACTGCCAGTTGCCCGTGAAATGAGACTGCGAGTCCAAGAGGCTCGCTGTTCGGGGAGGAACTCTCAAACGCAGCTATTGTGGCCGGATTGAACGAACTGTGACGCTCCATCCGGCGCGGCCTCGGGTCTATGGGGAAAGTCCGCGCCAAAATTTGCCCGAACTAATCGCCTGGCACGACGGTCTGCAGGTCAATTGACTCTTCGGAGCCGTAGAGCGCGCGCAGCAGCGCAGGCGCGAGCACTAGGTCCACCGCCAACGCACAAACCGCGGTGAGAGCGATCAACCCACCAAACCGTCGAAGATGCGAGAGACTACCTGTCAAAAACACCGAGAACCCGAGCGTCAAAACCAAAGTCGTCCCGACCATCGCACGTCCGGCGTGCTGAACAGCCGCCGCAATAGCCGCATCTGTCCCCAACCCCAGCGCTCGTCCGACCCGAAAGTGGTGCAAGAAGTGGATCGTATCGTCGACAGCAATCCCTATTCCAATCGACGCCAGCATCAGGTTTCCCATATCGATCGGAATGCCCGCGAAGCCCATGAATCCTAGGATGATCGCAATCGGCAGCAGGTTAGGTACCATCGCCACGAGCCCGAGACGAAAGTCACGCAACAACACGATCATGAACAGCGTAATCACCGCTAACGCGGCCCCGAAACTCACCAAGGTGTCATCGATCAGCCCAGCCACTGTAGATGTCAGCGTGAACGTGCTTCCGGTGATTCGGACGTCGGCGACACCCGTCATGTACTGCTTCACTCCTGCGCGAATGTGAGCCTCCAGCGGCACATAGCTGTGAGCATCCAACCATTTCACGCGCACCGTCATCTGCGTGCGCCTCAGGTCGATTGTCGCAAGCCGCCTGAGGTCGTCAGGGCCCGAAGATTCAAATAGAAAGAGCAGATCCGACGCGGCGCGCTGGTTCTCCGGCAGCCGATACCACGCCTCGTCGCCGTCGTGCAGCGCCTTGTTTGTTTCCCGCAGCACGTCAAGAACACTGATCGAAACGCCTGTGATCTCTCCGTGCTCTGGGTGACGAAATGACTTGATGTGCCGGTCGAGCTTGTCGAGCGCCTGTACGAACCTCAGGTCCTTGATTCCCAACGGTGATTTGGCTGTTAACAACACTTGCATTGTTGTGGTGCCGCCAATCTCTTCGTCGATGGTATCGAACGCCGCGCGAATTGGGAGTGACGTGGGCAGCCACGCAAGCGGATTGTGCGACACGCCAATGGCTGACATGCCCCACCCAGCCGCGATGGCGACCAGCAGCGCTTGGGCTAGCACCCGACGGTTACGTCCGATCGTCCAATGACCAGCGCGCACTGCAGCGACACCGGTCAGGCGCCAGAGCACTCGGTCGAGGCGATCGCCACCTTCGACTTGTTTGGCACCCAGTAGGCTCTTCTTGTTGAATGACAGCACGATGGGCAAGAACACCAGCGAATGCATCAGCGCAACTCCAACGCCGTAGGCAGCGGCCACGCCCATGTCCGCCAGCGCGTCGACTTTTGCGAACTTGAAACTCAGAAGTCCCATGGCGGTGGTCGCCGAAGTGAAGACGAGCGGGAGGCCCGTCGTACTCACCGCTTGCTCGATTGCGTCGTCGTTGGGCATGCCCTCACGGCGCAGGTCTCGATAGACACTGACGAGGTGAACCGCGTCTCCCAGCCCGACAGCGAACAGAAACGACGGCATGATGGTCGTCATCACGGTCATCGGCATGCCCAGCGTTGCCATCATTCCGACCGTCCAAATCACCGACATGATGATGACCAGGATCGGACCGATCACGCCGACCGGATGGCGAAAAATAACCAGCAAAACCAGCAGCATCACCAACACTGCCGCGGCGAGTAGAACGCGCATGTCTCGGAACATCGCTGCCTTGAGCCACGCGGTTAGCGCTGGCTGCCCGGCGACACTGCATTGAAATCCCGCCGTCGAGTGTTTGACTGCGATCTTCTCCATCGCGCGAAAGACCTGGTCGGAGTCCATTTCGCCGAGTTGCACGGTGCGAACCACAACCACCGAATGGCGGAGACGCTTCCCGAGTACTTGGCCGATCACGGCCGGCTCAGCGAGTGCTTCAGCCTTGACCTGTGCGAGCGTCTTCTCAGTCGGCATTGGGTCCATCAAGTCGCCGACCTTGAGCGAGCCGTTTTCCATTCGGATCTTGCGAACGGTGATCAACGAAACCACCTGATCGATGAGCGTTCCTCCCGCTTCATCACCCCAAGCGTCGTCCCTTGAGCTCGCTTTCGACTTGGTCTTTTTTACGCCTTGGGTACTTTCGCTAATCGCCTGGCCCCTATTGTTTCCGTGTTTTTTCAGGTTGTTCTGTGCAGTGCTATCCTGGTCCTCGAAGTCCTCGAAGTCCTCGAAGTCACCAAACTCGTCCGCACCTTCATCCTGCGACCCAGACAAAGTCGCGTCGCCAGCCATCGCCGCAGTCGAACCAGGAGGCGAACCATTATCCAACGTCGCGGTGGACCCAGTTTGGGGCGCCGCCGTCTGCCCGTGGACGATTGGCGTGACGCCCGAGACTTCGAGTGTCGCCAACTCGTCATGCAGCGCTTTCAATCGCGTCAGATAGGGCATGGAGAAGACGTCGCCCTCAGCCATCACCATGAACACGTCGTCTCGCCCGAACGTCTCTCGGAAATCCTCCAACGCCATCCGCGCCTCGCTGGTGGAGGAGGCGAACGATTCGAACGACGTCTGCACCTTCAGCTTCGTGCGAGCTTGGTTCGCAGACAGCCCTGTGAGCGCAACCGTCAGGGCTAGAAGCGGGAACCGAAAGCGCAATACTTGGGTCGCCCACCACGAAAAAAAGCGCTGACCGGAAGAAGTCCCTTGCGGATTGGAGTGGGAAGAAGACGTCGACTGTTGATGGTTCATGACCGCAGAGTTTCTGCCTGCGCCGTGCCCGTCAAACGGACAGACTTGAGAGTTCAGCTTGACAGGCACACAAGTCGTCGGCGATCCATAGCCCATGACCGTAGGGACTATCGCCATGCAACGCCGTGAGCGGCGCCGCTCTGACCGCAAAGATGCCATGCTAGACGCGGCGTTGGCGCTCGTGTTGGAAGATGGGCTCGACGCGTTGACGATCGCAAAGTTGGCCGGTCGGATGGAGATGGCTGTCGGCGCCATGTACCGCTATTTTCCCGGAAAGTCAGCGCTTGTCGCCGCATTGCAGGCGCGCGAAGTGTTGTCTCTGGCAGCGGACCTGCGGCTGGCTTCAGAGACCGCCGTATCAGCTGCTCCAGAGCTTTCGCCCGGCGATCGCGCCATTGTCCGGGCGTTCGCGGCGACCCGTGGCTATCTCCGCCAGTCGGTGGAGGCGCCCCATCGTCATCGGCTCATCGATGCATCCCTGTCAGCCACGGAACAACTGCTCGATCCAGATGCTGCGCGCTCGGTCGCCGACGTGCTTGGTCGCCTCTTGGAGGTCGTGTCGACTCCCCTGATTGAAGCAGCTCGCCTCGGCGCTCTCACTGAAGGCGATGCGCTGGCACGGACGCACATCCTCTGGGCCGCCGTTCATGGATTTGACCACCTGCGTAAACAAGACCGCAACCAGCCCCGCAGGCTACGTGCAGCTGCATTGGTCGAGATCGCCACGATTGACCTGATGAGAGGCTGGGGCGCAACACCGACCACCATCGAGAACGTCGTGGGTGCCCTGCGACGGACCTGAGTCCCGCACATTCGCACCTGCGCGAGACCGGACCGACACTGACCATCGATCCCTCTCTCAATCAATTGTGGCAGGATGCGGCGGCTTCATCTTCGTGAGCGCCAGGATTGCCTGCAGATGGTCGAGACTCCAAAGCCCACCGCTTCGACGTTGCTACCTGACGTGATCGCCGGGTTCACGGTCGCACTGGTCGCAATTCCGCAGAGTATGGCCTATGCGGAACTCATGGGGGTGCCGGCTCACTACGGGCTGTACGCCGTCGCGCTCCCCCCGCTGTTGGCTGCATTTTTCGCTTCTTCCGCTTGGCTGCAGACCGGCCCCGTCGCCACAACGAGTCTCCTCGCCGTCGGCGCCCTGTCGTCTGTGACCACCATCGGCGCCCCGGACACCATCGCGCTCGCTGGGCTGCTCGCCGTCATCGTGGGCGGATTTCGCGCAGCCATTGGCCTGCTCCGCGGAGGGGCGATCAGCTACTTGATGAATCACGCCGTGTTGCGCGGGTTTATCCTCGCCGCCGCTCTCCTCATCCTATCGAGCCAACTCCCGTCAGCACTCGGGGTGCAGGTGACCGGCACAACGGTTATGGGTCGCGCTCTGGAAGCCCTAATGCAGCCCATGCAGTGGGATCCGCTAGCCGTCGGTTTTTCCGTCGTCACCCTCACGCTCATCTTTGGTGGTCGGCACTTACATCCGATGTTTCCGGGCGTTTTGGTCGCCGCGGGTTTGTCTCTGGCGGCTTCCGTGTTCCTCGGCTACGACGGCGCCACGCTGGCGCACGTTCCGGCCGGCCTGCCGAGTCTGACATTGGATTTGCCGTGGCATCGCACACCGGAGCTCCTCCTGCCAGGAGCGGTGATTGCCCTAGTCGGTTTCGCTGAAGCCGCGTCTATCGGTCAGACTTTCGCTGAGATGGAGCGAGTCCACTGGGATCCCAACCGCGAGTTTGTAGGCCAAGGGGTCGCGAACATCGTCGCCGGACTGACGAGTGGATTTCCGATCGGAGGTTCGTTTTCCCGCAGCGCATTGACCCACCTCGCCGGTGGCCGTACCCGACTCGCGGGTGCCATCACCGGTGCCACCGTACTGTGTATTTTGCCATTCGCCTCTGTTCTCGAGCCGCTGCCCAAGGCCGTCCTAGGCGCGACCGTCATCGCGGCAGTCCGCTCTCTTCTTAGCGTCAAACCCATCACCGACTTGTGGCGGCTCAGTCGTGCCCAGTTTGTGATCGCCACAGCGACCTTCGTGCTGACCCTCGCCCTCGCTCCTCGTGTTGAGCTCGCCGTTCTCACAGGGATCGGTATCAGCATCATGGTCCACCTGTGGCGAGAGCAGGAGTTTCATGTGGTGAGCTGCCTCAGCGGCCAGCAACTGACCGTCAGACCTCTGGGTGTCCTGTGGTTCGGCTCGGCGCCTGCTTTTCGCCGCCGCATTTCGGAAACGCTGGCTGATCATCACGAGATCACGGACCTATCGCTAGATGTATCGGGGCTCGGCCGTGTGGATATGAGCGGGGCACTAATGCTGTCTCAGCTCATTGAGTCCGTGCGTGCGCGCGACATCAGCGTTCGCTTTGTGTCGGTACCACCGCAGATAGGCAAGATTCTGCGGAAGGTCTGCCCCGACGTGCCTCTCGAGTTGCAGCCCTAGCCTGGATTCTGTGCCGAGTTTCCATGAAAAAAGCTGAATTTCAGATAGTTGCGATTAGTCTCCCAATAATCTCATTGCGATCTCTCGGTTGCGTCGGCATTGTCTGCGCCACCATTTTCTCTCCTATGCCCAAGAGCGCACCATGACGCCGACCCCTGCAGTACGCCTGATCTGCCTGCTCCCCCTGTTTTTCACCGCCTGCTCGAGTGGCGGCGGCGGTGGCGGCGGTGGTCTGGCGCCAACCAAGTCTGCCTCAGCGCCAGATTCGCTCTGCAATGCGCAGCTATACGTATCTGGCTGTTTGGCGAATGGTAACCAAATCATGACTTGCGATGCCGGCACGAAGCAGTGGAAGTCCGGTCAGGTGTGCCCAGCCAATACATTTTGCGTCGAGCAGATTCCGCCGGGCCAGCAGGTATGGGCCGCCAGCTGCGTGAGCGTCGGCGGCGGGGCTGGCACGGATAGTGGCAACACCGCAACCGATGGCGGCGGCACGACGACGGACGCTATCTCGAGCGGTGACACGGGCCCGGTCAGCGATGCAGGGATCGCGGCAGACGTGGGGGTTAAGGACGCAGGTACATCGGATACCGGTGCGGTGGGTACACCCGACACGACCGGCCCTGATACGGCGTCGCCCGACACGACCGGCCCAGATACGGCAAGCCCAGACACGACAAGCCCAGACACGACCGGCCAAGATGCGGGGCCAACGGACCCAATCATCGAGCCCAACGTCGCGCAACCCGCGGTCGGCAGCACGGTGCCCGTTCCGTCGATTACATGCCCGAGTGACGGCAACAAGAAGACGTCCGAAGCCAACGGCTACAAAGTGGTCTATCACACTAAAAACACGCCAAATGGCGAGGTCTTGCACGGATCGTACGAGTCAGCCGACACCAGCGGAAACATCCGCGTGAAGGCCTGCTATAGCAACGGCAAAGGCGCGGGTACCTACACCGGGTGGTGGGGCGATGGCACCAAGCGGATCGTCATGCACTACAACATCAACGGCGACGTGCAGGGCCCCTATGAAGCATGGGACGAAAAGGGCAACACGGTCGCCAAGGGCATCTACAAGGACAACAAGGCGTATGGCGCGTACCAGCGCTGGTATGACGGTGGCTCGCAGCTCGAGCGAAAGCTGTACTTCAACCCTCCCGGGCAACTCCGTGGGGTTCAGAAGGCATGGCACGAAAACGGGAAGGAGTCGTACCGATCCTACTACGACACCAAGGGAAATCAGACAGGAACGACCCGTAGTTGGGACGAGTCTGGGCAAAAGACCTTCCAAGGTAATTACACGGACGACCTCTCACACGGCACGCACTTTTGGTGGCTGAGTAACGGCGGATTGGCCGGAAAAGTGGTCTACCAGATGGGAACGGGCTCGTTCAGTTTGGTCAACGACAAGGGCGCCGTCAGCGAGAAAGGCACGTACAAAGACGGCAAGCGCCAGGGGCTATGGCAGACCTGGGCCAGCAATGGCACCAAGGTCTTCGAGGCGACCTACAGCAACAATGTCGGGCCTGTGACCTGGTGGTTCAGCAGCGGTCAGAAGGGGCTGGTGTCGACCCACGACGCAGATCTGAACTACCACGGAGACTACGCCGAGTGGGCCTCTGACGGGGTGCAGACGTGGTCCGGCAAGATGGACCATGGCTCCCGGACCGGCACCTGGAAGTACTCCCCGCAATCGGGTCAGGTCATCAGCCTTTGTTACAGCAAAACGGCCGGTTTGGTGATCTACGAGGCCTGCCCAAGCGGTCTGGTGGTCGACTGAATTTCGTAGCGTCGTATGGTCAAACAGCCCGATAAACAGGGCTCCCAGCGCCGCACCAGCCACAGTCCACACCACATCCCGACCCGACGCCGAACGCCCATCGGCAGCGTCGAGCATCTCCTTGCCGATACCCGCTGCGATGCCCATCGCTAGACCACCGAGCGCCCGTTGCCATGGACGCTGCAAGACCAGCGCCGTCAGGCCGTAGCCAGCGATGGCGCTCGTCGCCCCGGCGACCCCATGGCGTGGCTTGTCGGGGCTGAGCCACGGGTCGGCTGCAAGCGTTCGCGGAAGGACGACCGAGAGCAGCGTGAGCGCGATGAGCAGGCGATTCATGGCTTCAGCCTTCGCTTGGCCCGGGCTGCTGTCAACGCGCGTCGCAACTCGGTCGCCCTCTGCCCGTGTGGCTGATAGGCTAGGGGCCTGGGCCACCTACCACGGCCCGGCAATTCGGAGGTGATATGCGTGCGATGATCCAGACTCTCTGTTGCCTCGCGCTCACCCTGCTGATCGCCGCGCCAGCGCTTGCTGGCACGCCCTCGGTCATGGGTACGCAACCCCCGAATCAGGGTCAATTGGTCGGAAATTCAGTCATGTTTGTTGGCTATGACCTTATGGTCCGGGGCAAGGCTCCCGAGGCGACGGTGGTCGACGAAACCCTCGGCAAGCCTGTGGCGGTGAAGGTCAACGCCAAGTGCGCCAAGCCTCGCAGCAAAGGGGCGCGCGGTCGCTGTTTTGTGGAGGTGCGTTTGCTCCGTTGGCAGACGGATCATCGCTACCGGGCGACCGTTCACGGCCACACGATCCAGTTCACCGTCGTGAAGGGGCATCCAGGCGACAAGCGTCCCGGTCAGTGACCGTTCGCGTTCCGCATTGCCCGCAATCGGCGGCGATCGGGCCAACCTTGTGTGACAACGCGATTGCCAGAACGTTGATCGCTTACGATTGAGTGCGCGGGGACGGCTAGCGTGCCCGTTCGCGGCCCTTGAGCAACTGAACATCCGCGATTTGGCGGGGTTTGCTCAACATCAACCTGGGCCGAACAGCAAACCGCCGCTCTTGAGCGGTGTCATGGCCCTGTGACACACCAGGAAACGCGGCCACCGCCAAATCCCAAAGTGACACAACCGCTTCAGCCGCCACGGTCGCGCGCACCTTTTCGCCACCATCTAGACCAAACACCAGGATATGCTCCGCCCTGTCGCCGAGATCTGCCTGCTCGCGATAGATCCATACGACACCGGGCTCGCCATCCAACGCCGCAAAAAGGCGCTGCCGGATCCTGCGAGCTCGCACAATCATCACGCTGCCAACGACGGTCATCATCGCGCAGAAACCAGCGGAGATTCTCAGGCCCAGCATCCGGTCTGGGGTCGTCGATCCGCCCGCTAGTCCCCCGGTTTTCAGGCCTGCGAGCCAACTCTCGAGCTCCGGCCGCGCAAAGACCAGCAAGGCCGTCAGCCCGAGCGCAACCACAGCGGCGAGCACCGTTCCCACTGGCGTCAGCACGTGGGGGCGCCAGATCCCAGCTTTGATCTGATCGCGAAGTCGTCTGTCGGCGCTCATGGCATCTCCGTCCATTGGTCTCATTCACCGTTTGGCACCGCTCGGGAGGAGTCGGCGGCGCGCAGTATAGATCGGTTTTCCGTCGGGTGCGTCCAAATACGGGTCATAGGAGGACCCTTTCATGCGCTCAGCCCCATCCCTCGTTCACGAAACCGTCGCCTCGCATCCCCCAAATGAGCCCTCTGCGTGGTGTCGGTTGGTGATCGTCTGCCTGCTCGCCACGGCTCAGATGGCTTGTGAACCTTCGCAGGAGCCCCTCGCCCCGCCCATTGCGCCTCCGACCGCAGCGTCTCCCGCGGGCTTGGCCCAGGCTGGCTCGCTTGCGGCCACCTCGCCCTCACACAGCGACGCAAAGCCTGGATCATCGAGCAAGCGAACGGGGCCCCCTCTGAGCGCCACATCTCGCACCGATAACCTCGACGTCTTGGGCAAGGCCGTGCCGCGAGAACTCATCCCCGCCCAAGCCGCGCCGTTTCAGCTCACGTCCAGCGATGGCACGGGGCTCCTGCTGCGCTCGGTAGATGCCAAAGTCGTGGTCGACGGACCGCTGGCGTTCACCGAGCTGCACCTGACCTTCGACAATCCGGTCGCTCGGCAGATCGAGGGGCGGTTCTCGATCACCTTGCCGCCGGGGGCGGGCGTGAGTCGCTTTGCCATGAAGACGGGCGGTCGTTGGATGGAGGGCGAAATGGTGGAGCGCCAACGTGCCCGGCGAATCTACGAGGACTACCTCCACAAACGTCAAGATCCGGCGCTACTCGAAGTGGACGCGGGCAATCGATTTCGAGCGCGCGTGTTTCCCATCCCCGCCCGTGGCCAGAAGCAGCTGATAATCGCCTGGAGCCAAGAGCGCACGGACCCGAAAGCCGCATATCGACTTCCCCTGGTCGGCCTGCCGACACTGGATCAATTGCGTGTCCAAGCCTGGTTGTATGGTCGCCAAGGTGTGCCCAAGCGGGTGTCACTGCATCGCTCTGAGCTGCAGCCGGCCGTCGACTTTGAGTTGTACCCGTCCGCCCTGGGCCGCACCGTTTCGGGATTGCGCAGCGGTCGGGTGGCGATGGCGCAGATCACGGCGACAGCCGACACCGAACCCAGTCGCCATGAGCACGCGTGGCTGCTGATCGACACCTCTGCATCCACCATTCGCTACCAAGGCGCGACATTGGCCCTGCTCGCCCGCATGGGAGAGGTGCTGGCGTCAGCCGGTGTGGGTCGCGTCTCCGTCGTGGCGTTTGACCAGACCGCCGAGCGTATTTGGGAAGGGGCGCCATCGCAGATTGGTGACGCGAAGAAGCTTCTGATGAATCGCGGAGCCATGGGGGCGTCCGATTTGGGCAACGCGCTGGCCCAGGTCGCGAAGCTGAGCACATCGAAGGTGCCGTCGCGTCTGATCATTGTCAGTGACGGCGTGGTGACCGCTGGGCTTCGTGAGCCAGACGCGCTGAGGGAACGTGTGCGCACCCTCAACAGCCGCCACATCGCGCGCGTGGACGCCGTGAGCGTGGCGTCGGCGCGGGATGAACCCCTGCTCACCAGTCTGGTCCAGGGGCAACTCAACGAGGACGGCGTCTTCATTCGCCCGGGTGCAGACGGCGCTGGGCTGGAGCGATTGGCCCAAAGCACCAAGGCGCCGATTCAGGTCGCGGTTCCTGGTGCGAAGTGGGTGTGGCCCCGGACAATCGTGGGGCTGCAGGCCGGCCAGAGCGCCCTGGTTTGGGCCGAGCTGCCAGCCGACGCGCCGTTTTCGGTCAAGCTGACCGGCGGTATCGAGCGCACGGTTGTCCCAACCACCCGCGCTGCCATGGCGCCCCTGCTTGAGCGCGCGTGGGTGCAGGCGCGTATCGCGATGCTGTCTGCGGCCCATCAGGCCGGAAATCCGGGGGCTCGCGCCCGTTTGAAGCTGCAAGCGGTGGCACTGTCGGTCCGTCATCGCGTGCTCAGCCCGTGGACGGCGCTGCTGGTTCTGGAAAATGACAGAGAGTTGCGCCGCTACGGCATTTCTCCAACCAGCGCGGCGAATATTCTGACCATTACGGGCGATGGGCGGGCCGCGCGACTGAGTCGGCGGGCGCTCTATCGCCGGTGGCATCGAGACGAATCGCACATCCACTCGCAACTCCATCGGGCGAACGACAAGACCAAGAAGCTCGGCGGCAAGTACAAGGCATCCCGCCGTCCGCGCTCTCAGAACAAGGACATCGCCGCTGCGCTAGATAGCGAAGTCGCCCGCAAAGAGGGGCCCAGTCAACGCGCTCAGCCAAGTGAGCCCGGTCAGCGCCGGCGTCCGCTCGCTCGCCTCGCGCCCGGCGGTTTTGCTGAGGATGCGGACGCGCCTGCGAGAGAACCGAGCGCGGGTCAAGCAGTGACGCGGCCGCCCGCTCCGAGCCCCGATGCTGCCGAACCCGAAGAAAAGCCCGCTCGTCGACCAGCAGCGACGCCAACGCCTTCCCGCAGCGGGTCAGCACTGGCCAACAATCGCCCGGTCGCGGGCGTCAGGCAGAGGCGTGCCGATGCGGGGCGCTTCATGGGCGATGCAGCAAACGTGGCAGTACCATTGGCGAAGGCCGCCGAAGCCCAACCAGCCGCGGAGTTGGAAATCGGGCGCCGCAGCGGCGGCATGGGTTTTCGCCGAGTCGGCTCCGGCGGTGGCGGCACGGGGCACGGCATCGGCTCCCTACGTGGGCTGGGGAACATCAGCACCGGCTCCGGCTCCGGCACGGCTCGCAGGGCAAGGATCGCGCGTCGCAGTCCTCCTTCTTTCCCACGTGTGCGCACCACCTCCGTGCGTACTGCCGGCCCGATGACCCCATCGCAGGCGCGGCGCGTGCTACGCCATCGTGCCAACCGTCTTGCCCGTTGCGCGTATGGGATCGCCAGCGGCTGGGCCAAAAGCATCTTCCTGGTGGGCCCCAACGGCCGCGTCGAGGAGATCAGCTCCGTTCGCGGCAGC
>JAGSHB010000192.1 GCA_023954815.1 Myxococcales bacterium
AAGGCCACGTTCAAGATTCCGACGACTGTGAAACCGGGCAAGTACTACTTGCTCCACCGTGTCGACTCGACGAGCAAGAACATCGAGGTCAGCGAGTCCAACAACATCAAGGCCATCGCAGTGACGATCCTGGCCAAGCCAGACTTGGCCCCGACTGCGGTGAAATTGAGCAAGACCAGCGCCAACGCGGGAACAAGCGTGGGTGTGTCGTACACCATCACCAACAAGGGCGGCTCGGCGACGGGCACCTCGTACACGGGCTTCTACCTGTCGACGAGCGCAACGTCGGTCGCTGGCCCGCTCGTCGGCGTCAGCACGTTGACTAGCTTGGCCGGCGGCAAGAGCGCGCAGCTGTCTCGTAGCTTCACGATTCCGGCTACGCTCAAGGCTGGCACCTACTACGTGCTGGTCCGCGCTGACTACAACAGCAAGATCGCTGAGAGCAGCGAGAGCAACAACATCATCGCGGCCAAGATTGTGGTCTACGCTGCGAAGCTGGCTGACTTGCAGGTCATCTCCGCCAAGCTGTCGAGCACCAAGACTGCGTTCCGTCCCGGCCAAACCGTCGGCGTGACCGTCACGGTGAAGAACACCGGCGTCCTATCGACGGGCACCTGGACCATCGGTCGCTACATCTCCGCGAACACGACCATCTCCACCGCCGACCCGTACTTGGGCTTCAACACACGGTCCAGCCTGGCTCCCGGCGCGACGAGCACTTTCACGGTGTACTCCAGCATTCCGAAGAATCAGAAAGCGGGTACGTGGTACGTGGGCGCTTACTTGGATCACAAGTACGCCATCAAGGAGATCTTGGAGTCGAACAACAAGACTGCAGGCCTGAAAATCAGCGTTATCGCGACAGCTGACCTGCTCTCGAAGACGCTGACGACCAACAAGCCTTACTACAAGCCAGGCGAGACAGTGTCGTTCGCCACCACCTACCAGAACATCGGTACGGCCTCGACCGGCACGTTCTACGCTGGACTGCGCCTGTCGACCAACAGCTTCATCAGCAGCAGCGATCCATTGATGAAGACGGTCGCACGCGCCTCGCTGACGCCTGGCGCCAGCGGTTCCCTCTCGTCGTCGTTCAAGCTGCCTACAACCACCAAACCGGGCATCTACTACATCGGTGTGCGTTTGGATGATCAGCTCAAGATCGCTGAGATCAGCGAGAGCAACAACGTGAAGTGGGTGAAGGTGACGGTCCAAGATCCGCTCACCAAGAAGGCCGACCTCATTCCGTACCTGACGAAGCCGTCAAAGACGGCGTACATCGCTGGTCAGACCATGTACGTCAGTGGCTACGAGCGGAATATCGGTAATGTCACTGCGACCAGCCACTCGTTCCGGGTCTACCTGAGCCGCTACACGACGAGCATCTCGGGGGCCAAGTACCTCAAGAACGTCACTGTCTCGAGCTTGGCCGCCAACGGTCTGAAGAGCATCGCTGGCAACATCAGCATCCCGGCCAACACAGCCAGCGGCACGTGGTACGTCCAGTTCCGCGCCGACCATGCCGGTCAGGTCTCTGAGCTCCAAGAGGGCAACAACATCGCCTCGGTGAAGGTCGCAATCACGGCTCTCGCTGACCTGCGCAGCTTGAGCATGAGCACCGACAAGGCGTTCTACACACCGGGCTCGACCGCCAAGGTCACCTGGAGCGAGTACAACCTCGGTGGTGCCAACGCCGGCGCCTACACGACGGGGCTGTACCTCTCGACCAACACAGCAATCTCAGGCGCTGACAAACTCATGAAGACCTTGTCTCGCTCTGGTCTTGCCGCCAGCAAGAGTCTCTCGACATCGACCAGCATCGTCATTCCGAAGGCGACCGCCGCCGGCACGTACTACCTCGGCGTGTGGCTCGACAATGGCAACAAGGTCACTGAATCCAGCAACACGAACAACTTCCGCGTTGTGAAGATCACCGTGACGAGCACCGCGCTCAAGCCTGACCTGTACATCTCGTCGTTCACCTCAACGACGACGTCGTACAAGGCGGGTCAGACGTTCAGCGTCAGCGGTGTGGGTCGCAACATCGGTAAGGCAAGCGCTGGCACGTTCCGTATCGGCTACTACCTGTCGAGCAACTCCCTCATCAGCACCGGCGACATCTTCCTCGGATACAAGACTGTGTCGAGTCTGGGTGTCGGCGGCAGCGTCTCGCTGTTCAAGTACGTGAAGCTGCCGGTCGGCACAAAGAGCGGCACTTGGTACATCGGCGCGCTGATGGACTACCAAGCCAAGGTCAGCGAAGGCGTGGAGACCAACAACTACCGTGCGAAGCCCATCAAGGTCACAGCCGTACCGGACCTCTCTGCTCTGAAAATCAGCACCTCGGTGGCCTACTACAAGCCTGGCGCCAAGATGTTGGTCACCATTTCTGAGCGGAACTTGGGCGGGCTGACGGCTGGCACGCACACCGTCGGCGTCTACCTCTCAACCAACACGTTCATCAGCACGTCGAAGAAGCTGCTCTACAACTTCACTGTATCGTCCCTTGGCGCCGGCGCGACGTTCACCAAGAGCGCGTACGTCACGCTGCCGAGCAACACAGTGCCGGGCAACTACTACTTGGGCATGTACTCCGACAATGGCAACAAGATCGCCGAGGCGTCAGAGGGCAACCAGACTCGGTCCTGGAAGTTCACCGTCCAGAGCACGTCGCTCAAGCCGGACCTCATCCCCTACCTCTTTAAGCCCGCAAAAACGGCCTACAAGGTGGGTGAGACCCTCAGCTGGAGTGGCTATGAGCGCAACGTCGGCGGCTCCACAGCCGGCTCGCACTACTTCCGTGTCTACTTGTGCAAGACGTCGTACTACACGACAGCGAAGGGCTACTGCTTCCTCGCCAAGAACCTGCTCAAGAGCTCGCTCGCGAAGAACGGCCTCACGTCTGTTGCAAGCTCCTGGAAGATTCCGACGTCTGTGGGTCACGGTACTTGGTACGTCATCGGCTCGGCCGATCACCTCAAGCAGGTGGGCGAGTCCATCGAGACGAACAACGTCGCTTCCATCAAGATTTCTGTGGCTGGATTGGCTGACCTGACGCCGTACTCACTGGCGCTCAACAAGTACAGCTTCAAGCCAGGTGAGACCATCACGTCGTACCTGCGTGAGCGGAACATCGGTGGTCTGACGACGCCGAAGTACTACACGCGCTACTACCTCTCCACCGACAAGACCATCACGTCGTCGGACTTGCTCCTGAAGACTGTGTACCGTGCCTCGCTCACGCCTGGTGCTATCAGCCCGACGTACACCACGGGCTTGCTCATTCCCAAGGGGCTCAAGGCCGGCACGTACTACCTCGGTGTGTACTCCGATGCCTTGAACCAGGTCTCGGAGACCACCAACGCCAACAACACGTACAGCCGCACGACGACTGTGCTCGCGTTGACGACCAAGCCGGACTTGTCGACCACCGACTTCAAGACGACAACGACCTCGTACACCGCGAGCAGCACGGTCTACACCAGCGGATACGTCAAGAACATCGGCGGTGTGAACGCCAGCGCATTCCGCGTCAGCTACTACCTGTCGACCGATAGCAACATCACGACTGCGGACACGTTGCTTCGCTCGGTGAATCGGAGTGGTCTGGCGGCGGGTGGTCAGTCATCGTTGGCGACGAGCTTCAAGTTCCCGGCCAACCTCAAGGCCGGTACCTACTACGTTGGCGTCTACATCGATGACCTCAACCAGGTGTCGGAGCTGACCGAGGCCAACAACCGCCGCGCCAATGGCGTCAAGTTCGTGGCACGTGCCGACTTGGATATCGACTACTTCCGGACGTCCAAGGGCTACTACAAGCCAGGTGAGACCGTCACCATCTACCTGCGTGAGCGCAACCTGGGTGGTGCGACGGCTGGTACGCACACCATCCGGGTCTACGTCTCGACCAACTCGACCATCTCGACCGCGGACACCTACATCGGAGCCACCACGGTGACGAGCCTGGGAAGTGGCGCCACCACCACGCGGACGCTGAACTTGAAGATGCCAAGCAAGGGAGCCGGCACGTACTACATCGGTGCGTACGCAGACATCGAGAACAAGGTTCCGGAGATCACCTCTGCCAACAACAGCATCTACCAACGCGTGACGGTGCCGAGCACGTCGATCAAGCCGGACTTGCTGCCTGAGTACACCTACATCTCTGCCGCGACCATGACCGGTGGAGCGACGGTGTACGTCAGCGGTCGCGTTCGTAACGCTGGTAAGCTCAGCTCGGGTCTGTACAAGGTGTCGTACTACATCCACAGCAGCAGCTACCTGCCTAGCACGCTCAAGCCCGTCGCCGTGGTCAACAAGACCAGCCTCGCAGCCGGCGGTATTTCGTCGCTGAGTCGCTCACTGCCCGTCCCCACGACCGCCAAATCGGGTACGTGGTACGTGCACATCAGGGTCGACTCTGCCAACCAGGTCAGCGAGTCCAATGAGAGCAACAACTTCTGGGTTCAGGCGGTCCCGGTCGTGGCCAAAGCCGACCTCGCCGTCCTGAGCATCAAGACGAGCAAGACCAGCTACAAGCCTGGCGAGAAGGTCTCGGTCACGTACGTGCTGCGCAATCAGGGGTCGGTGGATGCCAAGGCGTTCTACACACGCGCCTACCGCTCGACCAACTCGACCATCACCACGAGCGATACGTACCGCGCCCAGCGTTACGACGCGATTGTCGCGGCGGGTCAGACCATTACGCGTACGATTTCCTTCACCATGGCGTCATTGCCGAAGGGTGCGAAGTACTACTACGGCGTCTACGCGGATTACTCCAACAAGGTCTCGGAGCCCACGACCGCCAACAACCGCAAGGCTGCGGCTGTGATTACTGTGCTCTAGTAGCGTCCAGATCGAGAGCTGTCCCCCCGCTGCTGACGTAGCGGGGGGACAGTCGTTTTTGGCTGCGCGCCCGTGGTCAAACGCGAGGCTGTTGGCTCGTGGACGCGCCCAGTCCTCAGGTCACTCAGCGCGGAAACCTCGATTTTCTCGGCCCAAGCGTCGATCGCGCTAAGTCTTTGAAGAGATTGTTCAACTTCCGAACTATGTGCAATTGTGCTTGTGACAGTCAGCACGATCGACTAAAAATGAGGGAAGCTATCAACGCCGATCGCATTTTCCTCTTGGAGGCCAGTCATGGCCACTTTCCGAAGTGTTGCTCATCTGTTTCGTAACCGAGTCGAGTCCACACCTGATCTCGAAGCCTTCTCTTTCCGCAGCAACAACGACTGGGAATCGATCAATTGGCAGCAGGTAGACGAGCGTGTCTCCCCCATCGCGGCAGGCCTTCGCAGCTTCGGCATCGAAGACGAGCAGCGTGTCGCCGTCATCTGTACGACCCGCATCGAATGGCTCCTCATCGACATCGGCATCAACGTCGCTGGCGCCGCAACGACGACCCTGTACCCATCCTGTACCGCCGCGGATTGCGCCTTCATCGTCTCCGATTCAGCGAGTCGCATCGTCTTTGCAGAAAACGACGAGCAGGTCGCCAAGCTGCAGTCCGTGCGAGAGGAGATGCCGTCCGTGCGGCACATCATCAACATCGACGGCGCCGCCTCCGATGACGGCTGGGTGATCACGATCGCCGACTTGGAGGCCCGTGGAGCCGCCTGGATCGCCAAACACGACAAAGGGCTCGCTGAGGTACAAGCCCGCCTGACCCCGCAACACCTGTGCACGCTCATCTACACCTCCGGCACGACAGGTCGTCCCAAGGGAGTCGAGCTGCTCCACGATTGCTGGCTGTATACGGGCGAGGCGATTGAGTCGACTGGCCTGATGGGCAACGACGACCGGCAGTTTCTGTGGCTGCCTCTGTCCCACAGCTTCGGCAAGATGCTGGAGACCCTCGCCATCTACATCGGGGTGCCCACGTCGGTGGACGGAGACATCCCGAGGATCGTCGACAATTTGGCGACCGTTCAGCCGACCTTCATGGCTGCAGCACCGCGCATCTTCGAGAAGGTCTACAACAAGGTGGTGAGCGGGGCGCAACAGCAGGGTGGCGTGAAGCTGATGATCTTCCGTTGGGCCCTGAAAGTCGGCAAACAAGTCAGCAAAGAGCTACAGGCCGGACGCACGCCGACGGGCACCATTGGGCTACAGTACAAGCTGGCAGATCGGCTGGTGTTTTCGAAGTTGCGCGAACTCTTTGGCGGCCGGATGCGCTTCTTTATCTCGGGGTCTGCACCGCTCAACCGTGACATCGCCGAGTTCTTCCACGCCGCTGGTCTTCTCATTTTGGAGGGGTACGGCCTCACCGAGTCGAGCGCCGCGAGCTTCGTGAACCTGCCGATGCACAACGAGTTTGGCACCGTCGGCCAGCCGCTGCCCGGCACCCAGGTCAAGATTGCCGACGATGGCGAGATCCTCTTTACCAGTCGCGGCATCATGCGGGGTTACTACAATCAGCCCGAAAAGACGGCCGAAACGCTGATCGACGGCCGCTGGTTGGCGACCGGCGACATCGGCGAAATCACCGCCACGGGGCACCTGCGCATCACAGACCGGAAGAAGGACCTCATCAAGACATCGGGCGGCAAATACGTCGCACCGCAGGCGCTGGAAGGGCAGTTCAAGGCCTTCTGTCCCTACGTCAGCCAGATTCTGGTGCACGGTAACGAGCGCAACTTCTGCAGCGCGCTGATCACCATGGAGCCCGACGCAATCTCGGCCTGGGCCGACAAGAACGGCATGGGCGACAAGTCCTACGCTGAGCTCGCCCGCGAGCCGGAGGTCATCGCGCTGTTTCAGCACTGCGTCAGTCGTCTCAACGATGGCCTCGCCCGGTTTGAGACCATCAAGCGCTTCGCCCTGCTCGAGGCGGACTTCGCGATTGAGACAGGCGAGTTGACGCCAAGTCTCAAGGTGAAGCGCAAGGCCGTCGAGGCGAAGTACAGCGACCTGCTCGACAGCTTCTACACGGCGTCGTTCGCACAGATCTAGCTGCAAAGTCGATTTCGACGCTGGCCGGTCGCGATGACGTGGCCGCCGGTGTAGCCTCGCGGCAGCAGCGAGGCCGACGTGTCAGGACCCCATCCCTCTCCGAACGATGCACCGCGACCGCGAAAGCTGTCGTCGCGAAACGTGCTCAATCATCGCAGCAAGCGCCTGTTTCCTGGTGACACCCTCAAACATCGCATCGCCCGGGCGCTGTGCGACGCCGGTTGCCTGCCCCGCAAGGAGTTCTTTGAGGCCTGGGAAACCGCCAAACGGGTCCGCAGACGCATGCGCGGTGGCCACATCTACGACCTCGCCGCCGGCCACGGACTGCTTGCCGCCATTCTGCTCATTTTGGACAACAGCAGCCCTGGCGCCACGTGCGTCGACCTCGTGCGTCCGCCCTCACAGGCCAAGGTGCTCGCAGCGCTCACCTCGGTTTGGCCGAGACTCGCCGGGCGCATCTCGTTCATTGAAGGCGACCTCTCCGACGTGTCGCCAGCCCCAGAAGACCTCGTTGTCTCAGTTCACGCCTGCCGTGACCTGTCGGACCGGGTGCTGGAGGTCGCGGTACGCAGCCAATGCCGCGTCGCCGTCCTTCCCTGCTGTCACGACCTCAAACGAACGCCGTCCGGCCCGTATCGCAGCTGGATGGATCCGACCCTGGCGATCGATGTCGCGCGGGTGGTGCGCATGGAGCAGGCTGGATTCACGGTGACGGCGCAGCAGATCCCCGACGCAATCACGCCGAAGAACCGGCTATTGCTCGCGACGCCAGGGCCCATGACAGAGGGGCTGCAATGAGCGCGCGTCTGCAAAAATGGCTGAAAACCGACGTCTCAGCGAGCTGGAACCACTCTGGCCAGCAGCGGCCGCCCGTGGCGAGCACCTTCAAGCAGGCTGGAGGGGCAGGCACCCTGACCCAGACTCTGACGGTGACCCTCCTGCTCGTCCTTCCCCAACTGAGCCACGCCCACCCTAGGCAGCCCAAAGCGACTCCCGAGGGCACACCTACTTCCACGGTCAAGGCACGCCCGTCGCCGCAAGCGTCCGTCCTTCCCCGTGCCGGGCTTCTGCCCCATGCGACCATTTCGCTGTGCAAACGAGATACGCCCCTGTGTGCAGCCATCGCGATGCCCGCTGGCCGACACAAGGCCTGCTGGGGGCCCCATGGCGAGGCGCTTGGCCATGGCGTCTGCCGCGGCAAGACCCAATGCTGCAAAGGCGTGCTCGCCTCTGTTGGCGGCTGTGGCGCATGCGTTCGCGGTAAGTCGATTATGCGCTATCAGCCGAAGTTCTCGGGCGCCATCACCCCGATTGGTGACAAACTCGGCAAGGCGATGACGGGTGTGTCGTGGCGCAAGGGATGCCCCGTCGACCTGCGCGGTCTGCGCTTGCTGACGATGCACCACTGGCGACCCAACGGCACGATCGGCCGCGGCCAACTGATCGTGAACGCGACCGTTGCCAAAGGGGTTCTCAAGGCGTTTGAGCGCTTGTTTCAGATGCGCTTTCCAATCACCCGGATGATCCCGGTACACCGCTACGGCGCCAGCGACGACCGCTCGATGAAGGCCGACAACACCTCCGCGTTCAACTGCCGGAAGATCACTGGCGGAAGCCGGTGGTCTGAACATGCCTTTGGGACCGCCATCGATATCAATCCGCTGCGCAACCCCTACGTGAAGGGCAAATTGGTGCTGCCGGCCGAGGGGCGCGCCTGGGCCAGTCGCACAGACGTTCGCCCGGGCATGCTGGTGCCACACGGTCCAACGGTTGGCGTTTGGCGCCAGTTGGGATGGGGTTGGGGCGGCACCTGGCGCAAGCTGCAAGACTTTCAGCATGTCTCGCAGAGCGGCAAGTAGTCGCTGAACGACCTATGTCTCAGTAATCCAGCGAAGTTAGTCGTGTAGATGCGACGGTCTGGCATGGTGCCGTATCGCGGCGTTCAGGCCAAGCAGCGGCGAGAAGTGCGATCAAGTAGTACTAGCAGACTGCGCTTTTTCTCGTTTCTTCGGAGACGCACTCCATGGGACGCTGTCTGCTGGGATGGGGAAGTCGCGGCTTGCCGCGGCTGGGGGCGCTCATAGCCCCCCAATAATGAAGAAAACTAGCAGCGTGCTGCGACAGTAAATTTATTTACGCCGCACGCTGCTAACGTCCTGGCCGCCCGACGCGACCCGATCCTGGCCGACGTCTACCGCTGGAGGGGCGGTTGCGCCGAGGACGTTTCACCCGGACCCGCCGAGGGCGCTTCGGCCGCGCAGCCGGCTTCGTCGCAGCCTTCGCTCTGGGCTGCGTCGCACCTGCATCGGCCTCCGCGGTTGTGGTTGCATCCGCCTCGGCGGTCGCGCCTGCATCTTCGCCGGCCTGAGCCGCCTCGCCTTCACCGGCTCCCTCATCGGCCTGAGCCGCCTCACCTTCACCAGCAGACTCGCCAGGAGATGGGCCCTCCTGGGGCGCCGCGTCTGGGCCAGCTGCTGGTTTGTCAGGCTGATCTGCGGCTGCTTCGCCGGATTCCTCGGCTTCTTGCGGCGTTTCGGCTGCGGGCTCAGTGCCGCCCTGCCCTCCCGCAGACTCATCCGGTGCCCTTTCATCGGCGGCGGCCTCGGCTGGCGCGTCGGCTGGCGCGTCGGCTGGCGCGTCGGTCTTTGATGCCTCAGCCGCGGGCTTGAACATCATCCACGCTCCGCCCGCTGCAAGCATCATCGCCACCACCACCGCAATACCCACCGGCAACAGGCGACTCGAAGACGATGACGGCGGTGCTAACGGCGACGACGGCGCTGCGGAGGGCGGCGCCGGTACTGACGAAGCTGGCTTCGGAGGCGGTGCCACAGGCGCCACGGGAGCCGGCGGCGGCTTGACCGGGCGCGATGGCTTGGCGCGGCTGGTGGCGGGAGCCATCGACGGACGCGGCGGCGCGGACTTGCTGAGTGACGGCGTCGGAGAGGGCGCAGCACCTGGCGGCGGCGGACCGCTCGGCGGCAGACTTGGCCCAGCTGAGTGCGGCACAGCGGGGGTCAATGGCCCCGCAGGCGGCGCAACGGGCGAACTGCTGCGGCGCAACTTGGACTGGCGGGTCGTGGTTTGCGGCTCGGGCGGCTCAGTGATGGCAGGAGCATTGGGAGGCTTCGGCGTGCCCAGGTCCACGGCCTGGGTATCTTCATCCACGCCGCCGTATTGAAGGGTCGACACAGCTCCAGCGACCGCATGCTGCGCACCCTGACGAGCCGGCACCTGCACGGGCGACTTCAGCCCCTCTTCCAACGCGGCGGACATCTCAGCCGCAGTCGAAAAGCGCTTGTCGGGATCACGCGACATCGCACGCAAGACCGCATTACACAGGCCTTCCGGCGCGGGCAGCATCAACGCATCGTGCACCGAGGGTGCGTCCTCCGTCGCCCGGCGAAAAATCGTCGCCAGCGGCGTATCGCCCAGAAGCGGCGTCTGCCCGGACAGCGCCTCGTACAGGATCACACCGAGCGCGTAGAGATCGGCGCGGGCGTCCGCCTTCTTGCCAGTGGCTTGCTCCGGCGACATGTACTTCGGTGTGCCCATGACCGTGCCGGTCTGCGTCAGGCTCTGGTCCTTGCTGTCGAGGGATCGCGCGATGCCAAAGTCCAGCACGCGCACAAAATCGGCCTCGCCGTGCAGATCCTGCAAAAAGATGTTGTCCGGCTTCAGATCTCGATGCACGAGGCCCTTGCTGTGGGCTTCATTGAGACTCTTGAGCACCTGGATAGCGATGCGCACAAGGCGCGTGGCGTCGACCGGCGTCTCGTCGTGCAGCAGGTCGGTGAGGGTGCGTCCTTCCAAGAACGGCATGACCAAGTATAGCTGCCCATCGTCCATCTCTCCGAAGTCGATGACACTCACCGTATTGGGGTGCTTGAGCTGGCTCGTGAGCGTCGCTTCACGACGAAACCGCTCCACAACGGATGGATCTTCAGCCACATTTGCCCGCAGCACTTTGATCGCCAGACGATCCTTGGTGTGGGCGTGCGTCGCGGTGTAGACCGTGCCGAATCCGCCCTGACCGATGATTTTCTCAACCAAATAGCGCCGATCGAGCGTCTGCCCGACGAGCTCCGAGCCCTTTGTGGGCGGAGCTGGGGGCGGAGGTGGCGCGGGTGGTGCGGCATCGGTCTCGGACATGGGTCTCTCCTAGCAGATAACCTATGGATAGCCCGCCAGACCATGCGATTCAACACTGAGAGGACATCAGGGTCGCTGCGGTTTCAAAACGCGTCGTGAGGGCGGTCGATTTAACCTGCACACACTTCTGCACGGACTTGTCCTTTTACACTTTGGGCCGCTGCGGCATCCCTTACCCGCAAGAGGGGTGCTGCATGAAAAAGCTGACTTGGATTATCTTCCTCACCATCGCCGGATTGGCAGGTTGCGCGGGCGAGGATACAGCCGCCACTGGACCAGCTATCGCAGTGTCAGACGCGGCTGGGGCCAGCGATGGGGTTGTCTCCGATACCACCAGTGACACCCATTCCGTGTCGGACACCGGCAGTCGGACGCAACCCGATACGCAGCAAGACACCCTGATTCAGTTCGACACGGGCGCTGACACTGGCAACCCAGGGCTACCCGGGACAGTTGTCGCCATCACGCTGCACCCAGCCGCTGCCACACTAGCTATCGGCAGCCAAGTCGCGCTCGGTGCAACGGCCAAACTCGACGACGGCACCAGCTCAGACGCGACTGCGCTCGTGCAATGGGCGACCTCTGGCGCTTCAGTGGTGCAGATCAATGCGTCGGGTGTC
>JAGSHB010000138.1 GCA_023954815.1 Myxococcales bacterium
CATGCGCGTGCGCTTTTCAGAGGTGAAGAAGGGCTACAGCTTCGAGATCCTGCGTCGTTGCAACAGCGCGCCGCACAACTTCGCGTTCGAGACCGTCGTCTTCCCCGGTACCTACAAAGTCAGCGCGTCGGGCTACACCGCTGGCTACTCCAACCTGCCGACCACGCCGCAGGTGATTTACGACAGTCTGACCCTGACCAAACCGACCAGCGGCGTGACGCTCAACGTGACCACCGTGCCAGTGAGTGGCGTCGTGACGTTGAACGGCAAGACCCCGCAATTTGGCCAGTATTGCGACAAGAACAGCTCGTCGCGGTACATGCGCGTGCGCTTTTCGGAGGTGAAGAAGGGCTACAGCTTTGAGGTCCTGCGCCGGTGCAACAGCGCGCCGCACAACTTCGCGTTCGAGACCGTTGTGTTCCCCGGTACGTACAGGGTCAGCGCGTCGGGTTACACCGCTGGCTACTCGAACCTGCCGACCACGCCGCAAGTCATCTACGAGAATCTGACGCTGACCAAACCCACCAGCGGCGTGACGCTCAACGTGACGACCGTTCCTGTGAGCGGCGTCGTGACGTTGAATGGGAAGACGCCGCAATTTGGCCAGTATTGCGACAAGAACAGCTCATCGCGGTACATGCGCGTGCGTTTTTCGGAGGTGAAGAAGGGCTACAGCTTCGAGATCCTGCGTCGCTGCAACAGCACCCCGCACAACTTCTCGTTCGAGACCGTCGTCTTTCCAGGCACGTACAAAGTGACCGCATCGGGCTACACCGCCGGCTACTCGAACCTGCCGACCACCCCGCAGATCATCTACGACAACCTGACGCTCACCAAACCGACCAGTGGCGTCACCCTGAACGTGACGACGGTCTCCGTGGCGGGCGTCGTGACGCTCAACGGCAAGGTCCCGCAATTTGGCCAGTATTGTGACAAGAACAGCTCGTCGCGGTACATGCGCGTGCGCTTTTCGGAGGTGAAGAAGGGGTACAGCTTCGAGATTCTCCGCCGGTGCAACAGCGCGCCGCACGACTTCAGCTTCTCCACGGTCGTGTATCCCGGCGTCTACCAGATTCGCGTCTCGGGCTACACCAGCGGCTACTCCAATTTGCCAACGACCATGCAGACCATCGTCGACAAGCTCGAGATCAAGTAGCAGCGCGCGCAGCAGCTCCGCTCGCCAGTGGCTCTGCTACCCCGGATCGACGGCCGCCCGGTTGGCGCCGGGGCTGATCTCGATGATCTTCAGACAACCGCCGTCGTTGGTGGTGAGCACTAGCCTGCGGCCCACGTTGACGGAGAGCGTCTTCTGCCCACGTGCCTTGATTTGCGTGAGCAACGTGCGCTTGCCCTCAGGGGTCAATCGATGAACGAGCAGGGAGCCGTTGAAGCGCCGGTTCGCCAGCAGCAGCTGGGTCTTGTCCGTGCTCGGAGCCTTGCCCAATGCGGGCTCGTTCTTACAACCCAAGTCGGTGTTGGTGGTGATTTCATAACTGCACGTCGCCGTCTCCGGGGCCGGTAAAATGGGCCACGCGGCCGGCTTGCTCGCCTTGGCGAGACTGCACTGTACCGACCAATCTCCGTCGTCAAACTGGGCTGCAAGTAGCGCTGCAAGCCCGGGATCATAGGCTTTTAGCTCTGCGCGCGTGTTGACATGGTTGTGCACATTATTCGGCGGATCAGCCTGCTTGTTGTCGCCAAACCAGCTCTGGACACCCTCGGCCCAGTACTCGCGCTCATTGGTCGCTGCATAGGTCTTCGCCCACAGCCCCTTGGCCAGCGCGGCTTTGTACGCCGCGACGAGTGCCTGCTGCGCCTTGCCGCCGCTCGCCAGATCACGCACGCCAAAGGCCCACAGCGCATGGGCCGACTCGTGCAGAAAGATCACCTCGCCGTGGGCTTTGTCGGGCAGGGATTGGGTCAGGTTCTCATCTGCACCTGTGGTCAGCGGCCGCATCCACGTCGCGCCATAACCGCGCCCGCGCTTGTCCCAGTCGACACTCGGGAATGCGGTGTTGAGGTCCGAATACTCCGGCATCTGCGTCGGTTTTTCGGTGGTGCCGATGACCCCAAAACGTACGCCAGAGCGGGCCAGAGCCTGCTGTGTACAGGGCCGCTTGTGCAGCATCTTGGCCAAGATCCACGCCGCTCGTCGCAGGGCACTGTCGCCGACCTTGCTCGACGAAATGAGCGCAATGCCGCCCACATCGACATAGCGAGCGTAGTGCGCATCGAGGTTGAGCGCCGCGGGCGGCTTGCCGATCGGTACCAACGGGCATCCAATAGCGATGGGGGTTGGGACCACATCGCCAGCCAGGGTATCGGCAACCGACGCATCGCCTGCCACGGAATCCATCGAGAGGCCATCAGCCGTAGCTAGAACATCGTCTCCGCCGCCGCCGTCTCCGCCGCCCCCATCTCCGCCGGGCGCAATGTCCTGTTGTTCGGCATCGCCTTCGATCGGCTGCGACGACGTCTGCGGATCGCTGCAGGACCACAGGGTCATCATCGTCACCAGCAGCAGCGCGCCGGCGCCCCCACCAAAGTTGGGATGAAGGTGCGCGGTCAGTCGCGGTGTCCGGACGTTGTCCATCTGCCTCCTCCTCTCAAGGGCGCCTACCATCGACCTTTGTCGACAGGATGGGATGGGTCTCAGCGCGCTGCCACGGCACATTCGGCCACCAGCGTACCTGTTTCGGCGGGGTCGCGGGTTCAATGGACTGCCCTGGCCTCGGGCTCATGACCGTCACCCCGAGCTGCTTGGCGGCTAGCAGCGTGCGTTCGATGGGTTCGGTCCAGCCATGCAACGCAAGGTCAAATAGTCCCCAATGCACAGGCAACAGCGCCTTGCCCCGCAGCCACTGATGGGCCTCCACCGCCTGCTCCGGGCCGATGTGCCAATCGGGCCACGCGCGGTTGTAGGCCCCCACCTCAATCATCGTCAGATCGAAGGGGCCGAGCTGCTCGCCGATCCGCTTCATGCCTGGAAAAAGCCCGGTGTCTCCGGAGAAAAAGACGCGATGGCGCTTGCCGACGAGGGCATAGCCAGCCCACAGCGTCGCGTTCTGATCGAAGATCTGCCGACCCGACGCGTGACGTGATTCCGTACAGTGAATGGTCAGGGAGCTCCGTCCGGCCGCGGTCAGCGTGAGCTTCTGTCCCCAGTCCAACTCCGTGACGCGCTCTGGGGGCACCCCCCAATACTCCAGGTGGGCCCCCACGCCCAGCGGCGCAATCCAGCGGGTCTGCCGTTGGCTCAGCTTGGCGATGGTCGGATAGTCCAGGTGGTCGTAGTGGTCGTGGGACAGCACGATGGCGTCCACTGGCGGCAACTCAGCCAGCGGGAGCGGTGGTGGATACCAGCGCTTGGGTCCCAGCCAGCTCAGTGGCGACGCCCGCTCCCCCCAGACCGGGTCGGTCAGGATGCGGTAGCCGTCGATCTCGACCAACACCGTGGAATGGCCCAACCACGTGACCCGCAACCCACTCGGCGGCGGCGTTTGAAATCGTTTGGCGGTGACCTTTTCGAACGGGATCGCCGCGGTTGGCGAGGCGACGTCGCTCCCTTCCGTCATCGCCCACACGCTGCCAGCGATGTCGTTCCATAGGGGTTGCGGATTGACGAAGCGTCCGTCAGCAAATTGCGGTGAGGCAGCCATGCGGGCGAGCCGCTGGCCGTCGGCGCCGTGACCCATCGGCCGCCAGGCATCGGCGAGTAGCAGCAGCGCTCCTAGCGCAATCGCGCCGAAGATCCAGCGTCCTATACGGAATTTGGCGGGCTTTTTGAGGTTGGCGTCGGGGGGCGATTCGGTCATGCCAGCAGCCTACAGCACAGGCACACGATTGGCCTAAGGAGCCGGCTCCGCGAGGGCAGCCTCGATGTCCGACATCAACCCGCCGGTATCGAATCGCGGCTCGACCCGCAACACACGCCCGTCGCGACCGATCAGGACGTCGACAGGCACCGGGGCGGGCGCGCCCAACTTGGTTCCTGGCACCAAGCTCATCTTGCCGCCACCCGTGTCGAATCCGACCGTGAAGGGGAGCTCCAGCACGTCCACGTAGCGCTTGACCTGCGAGGGTGAGTCGGTGGGCAAGATGGCCGCACCGACGTCTTTCGGAGCCGCCGCCGCCGCGACCAATACAAAGTCCGAGGTAGGAAATGTGAAGTTCAGGCTGCGATGGGTGGTGCTCGCCGTGTGCCAAGCCATCGGGCAGAAGGTCGAAAAGTAGCTGATCAACCGGACCTTGCCAGCGTGATCTGTCGACTTCCATACGGTTCCGCCGGGCACCGTCACCGCGATGGCTGGCGCTTTCGGGCCGCCACTCGCGACGAGCCCCGTCAGCGCGATGGTTGCGAGTGGCTGCTGGGGGTCGTCACTGTTGAGTTCAAGCACGTCCGATACCGCGCCCTTGGCTTGCGGCGCAAATGCCACGCGGACGATTGCCGACGCACCAGGAGCGATCGTCTTGGCAGCTTGGACCACGTTGAAACTCGTCGTCTTCACCGTGGCGCTGTTGATCGTCAGCCAGCGGTTGCCAGCGTTGTGGAGCGTGAGATCGCGATAGGCGGTCTGTCCCACTGGGGCGCTAAGCACCACCTTCCGCGTCGTCACCACGAGGGCTGGCGCAGCGGCTTTCGGTGCCATTTTCCAGGCGGAGAGGCCGTTCCACTCGGCTGTGAGCACCTGCTTGCCGTCCGTCGCCACGGCCAGGTGATACGAGGCCCCATTGAGCGCCGCCTTGTTGCGAAAAGCACCGAACAACTTGGGTTTGGCTGGCACGCTAACATCGACGCCGTACACGTGATCGATAGCTGCGACAAAGAGGCGACTGCCGGCCAGGCTCACGTCCACGGCAGGCGATGGGAGGCTCCATTGGGCGAGAAGCTGGGGTTGCGCCGGGATCGTCAGATCCGTGATGAACAATCCCCCTTCTGCGGCCGCGATGAACGCCCGATTGGCTTGTGGTTCCGTGACCACGCGCATTGCCAACCCACCGAGGCCGAGCTTGCCAACGATGGTCTGGGCGGGTGTTGCTTCCACCACGGCCAGCCCTGCCGTGCCGTCTGCAATGGCGACGTGCGCTCCCATGGCGGCCACATCCCAGGCGTTCTTGAGACCGGAGACAGTGCCGCTCTTGACCAACTTGCCGCCTTTTCGCTTCAAGGTGACGAGGCCTTTGTTGTGGTTCGCGACCCAGAGCTTGTTGGCATGCCAAACCAACCCCTCGACGCTGCCGCCGGGCATCGTCACGTGGGAACTCTCCGACAACACGGGCTGGGCACCAGTCGTGTCGTACAGCAGTTCGGTAACCGTTGGGGTTGGCTGGTGATTGTCGCCTCGCCAAGTGACCCAGACCCGCCATTGCCCGTCGATGAGTGCGGTGGTGACGCGGTGACACTTCGGCGCAAAGCTCGATCCCTGCGAAAAGCCCGAAGAAGCAACGTTCAAGAGCTGATTGGGCTGGCCGATATCGACCGCATGGAGACCTTTTAGGCTCGTGCACAACAGCGCGGTGTTGGGCGGACCGATGACGATGTCGTTGGATTCCGGAGGACCACCAAAGCCGTTGAAGGCCGTCTGGGTCGCCGACTTGTTCCAGACGCTTGGGCCGAGCGGTGGCGGACCGTATCCAGACGCATCTCCGTCAGCTGTGTCTTGTGTGTCTGTTCCGACGCTGTCACCGCTGTCACCACTGTCACCGCTGCTCTGGGCATCGGCTGCGTTCACGTCCGCCGTAGGGGCGTCTTCTGTACCGCCATCTACCGTGCCATCCCCCTGCGTGCTCGTTACGCTGTCGGCAGCAAGGTAGGTGTCTGCCGACACTTCGGAGTCTGGCGCGCCGGTGGTGTCGTCCCAGAGTTCGCCGGCATCTGGGCAGAGGATCATCTCGCCATCGTTATCTATTCCATCCTCCGTCGCGCCGTCTTCGCTGGCTGCATCCGCCGTCGCATCCTCACCCTCGCCAGCATCTTGGGCTGCTGCCAGGCTGTCGGGAGCACCCGACCCATCGTCGATGTCATTGGCCTCGGACGCAGCGTCGGACGTGGGTTCCGTCGTGCCCGCGTCAACCCGATCGGCCAATCCATCCAGTGCCGTCGAGCCGTCCTTGGCAACGACGATGTCACTTGCACCGCCGGTCGTCTGCCCATCGGTGGCGGGCGCACAACTCGCGGCAATTAACAGCAAGCCGACGGCCGCACGAGCGGCCGTCGCTTGATTGAATAGCGTCATGTGAAAGCTCCGCCAGAACCCCAAGAGCTGGGTGGCAAAGAGAAGGGAGCTACTGGCTAACTCACGCGAGCGGCACTTGATAGTAATGAGTCGTAAAGACGCCCGTCACATCTTGCTGTGCATGGCAAAACACTTTTGATGACCGGCTGTTGTCGTCGGAATACGCAATTGTAAAGGCGCCGGTCGCTGGTGTTGAACGCGGCTATTCCTTGCGTGAAACCGGTCCGAGCGGCGCAGGATCTGTCGGCAACTGTCGCAGCCCCATCCACGCCAACGTGGCGACGTGACTCACCACATCGTTGAGCAGGCTCGTCACCGTGCCCTGGCCTGCAAGAAAGGCGCGTCGAGTGACGGCGCTGTGAACCGATCTAGGAGCGCCTCTACTCGCTTACGAGGCGCCCCTCGACTCTTTGCTCCGGGCTACCCGTCGTCGGCCCGTTTTTCCTACCTTGCCCATCATCTCAGCATCGACACCAGACCGGCTGTGCGCCATCCTACCGGCCATCGCAGGAGCACCGCATGACCTCTCCGACTGCCAAGTCCAAAGCGCGTACGCGTGCGCCGTTGCCTTCCGCCGAAGTCGACGTCGCAATCATTGGTGCGGGCCCAGGTGGCCTGACGGCCGGCGCCTACCTCGCACAGCACGGGTTGAAAGTCGCGTTGTTCGACCAGCACTACGTCGCCGGCGGCTGTATGACCATGTTTGAGCGAGGCCGCGGTGATGAGCGCTACCGTTTCGACGTCGGGCTGCACTACATCGGCGATTGCGGTCCAGATGGGGAGATTCCTCGGTTGCTCAAAGGTGTGGGGTTGGCGATTGACTATGTGGAGATGAACCGCGACGGCTTCGACACCCTCGTCTTTCCCGACTTCCGGTTCGGTATCCCAGCAGGACTCGAGCGCTACCGGCAGCGGCTGCACGAGTACTTTCCCAAGGAGAAGCGCGGCATCGATCGCTATTGCCGCTTTCTCTCCGAGGTCAACACCATCGGCCGCAAGGTTGAGGCGCCGGGCAAGAAGTCGCGCTTTGGTCTGCTCCGAGAAATCGCCACCAGCGGCCGGCTGTTGGCGCGCTACCGCAACGCACCCATCGGCGCCCTCCTCGACTCATGCACCAAAGACCCAAAGCTCAAGGCCGTCATGCTGGGCCAGAGCGGCGACTACGGTTTGCCGCCGAGTAAGGTGTCTGCACTCCTGCATGCTGGGTTGGCCAATCACTACTTCGAGGGCGCGTATTATCCCAAAGGTGGCGGTCAGGTGATCAGCGATGAATTGGCCGATCACATTGAAAAAGCGGGCGGATCGATCCATTTGCGCTGCGGCGTAGAGCGCGTGCTCATCGAAAACGGCAAAGCTGTCGGCGTGCGCACGGAAGCCAAGAAAGGCGAGCAACATGACATTCGTGCCAAGGTTGTCCTGTCCAATGCGGACCTGAAGCAGACGCTGCTTGGGCTCGTCGGGCCGGAGCATTTGCCGAGCGAGTGGATCACGCGGACCGAAGGGTTTGAGATGGGTGGCGCGATCTTCATGACCTATCTCGGCATCCGAGGTGACCTGGCCGAAAAGGGCATGACGAACACCAACTATTGGTGTTTTGACGACTACGACACGGAAGCATTTTACCGCGAGGTGCGTGCCGGCGGCATCATCCGGCCGCGCGGCTGTTACGTGACGTCGACAAGCTTCAAAGACCCAGACACGCCGAGTCACTCCCCTGATGGTGTGACCAGCGTTGAGATCATGGCGCTTGTACCCGGTAAAGCATCAGATTGGGGCGTCGATCCCGCGCTGATCGACAGCGGCAAATACCGCAAACAGCCCGCCTACATCGACACCAAGCAGCGCCTTGAGGATGATCTGGTTCGCCGCTTGGACGAGCTATTTCCGGGGGCAGGCGATGACGTCGTCTTCCGCGAGTCCGCGACGCCGGTCACCCACTCCCGCTACACCCGCGCCAGCGACGGCACCGGCTATGGTCTCGCAGCCACGCCGTCGCAGTTCTTGGACAAGCGCCCGGGTTATCGCGGGCCCATCGAGGGACTGTATCTCTGTGGGGCGAGTACTCGCGCAGGTCACGGCATCGTCGGCGCCATGAAGAGCGGCTACAGCGCCGCCTTTCGAATCGCCAAGGACATGGGCCGTCCCATGGCCGGCTACTAATAACCCCCTCGGTGCCATCGAGGTTCACGGCGCTCAGCGTCAGACACTGAACAGCGGGGCTACCTCTCGACAGATGACCGACTCCACAAATCTCTGTCTTTGGGGGACTGTGTTCCACCGATCGATGGGCTATGGTAGCCATCGATTGCGGTGACTGATGGTACGGAAGCAGGCACGCCTACCTGTCCGCAGTGCACCGTGATAACGAACCGCGCAGGAGGATGGACCGTGTCAGGTGAGCGTCAATGGGAGTATCGCCCGCCAAGCGAGGGTCGCGGCGCACATTGGGCCCGCGAACCCGATGCGTTTGAGCGCGCTGTCGGCGGCGAGGACTTGCCATGGCTCAAAGAAGGGCCGGAGGCGCCTTCCGACATCACCCGAGTGGCGGGCTTACTGAGCCAGGCCGGGCAGAACGGCCAGTCGATCAGCGTGGTGGCTCCGAACGGCGATATTTGGCGGCTCCAGACGACGGCGGACAGCGCTGATCCCGCAGCGCACGGTCCGGTGGTGACCGTCACCAAAGACGAGCCAGACGCACGGGTCTCGACCTTCGGCGATCGGCCGCCAGAAGCTGACGAATTGGCCGCGTTGCTGGGGTGGTGTCTCCAAGGCGGTGCGCATGTTGGCATCTCGTGTGAGGCCTGGCGTGGATTGGCGTCCTCGCATCCCCTAGTCGAGCAGATGCGAGCCACCATCGGCATGCGCTGCGCCCTGTACGAGGATCCCAGTGGGCTTGGCGCCACGCTGACAGAAACCGCTGGCGCGCAGCCTGCGAGCCGGGACAGCGGCGCACTGTTGAATATCGACTGGAGCGCTGAGGTCGGAAAGGCAGGATGGGACCTGTACTTCTGGATGGATGGCGACGACGCGAGTTGGCGGGCGGTGCAAGCCCTGGTGCCGTCGAGCGCGTTCCTGGATGCCTTGGTGGTGGGCCAGATCGCTGTTGAGGAAGGGCTGCAACTCTCGGCTGCCATCTCCGATTTGCATGCGGTCACACAGAACATTCCGCTCTCTCACCTCGCTGACCTAGCCAAGCGTTTCGACGCGCTCGGGCTGGCCCATCACCTGCGCGCGGCGGTGCCCGAGGAACACGGGGTTGAGAGCGGAACCAGCTACGGTATTTTTGTCGCCGACGGTCAGCTCGTATGGCGTCATCCTCCGGTGAGCTTCATCGCGGCGCCGGACTTGGCGGTGCTGGCGCTGAGCGGCTTGCGCGACGTTGTCCCGCCGGGGCTTGTATCGGCCTGTCGGCAAGCCCTGGAGAGTGAAACTGCCGAATCAACCCTGGGCTTGTTCTGGTGGCAGCTCGGCGTGGAGTTGGCGTACGAACGGTTGTTCGAGCCGGTCCGATTGGGCGACGCGCTGCGCTGGGCCGAGGGGCAATCGGCGAACGAAGCAGACACGGCGCGTTGGGCCGAGGGCTTGCTAGCCTTGGGCGAAGCGACCATGCGGGCACAAGGGCCGCTGGTCGCCGTCTTGGCGACACGGCTCACCCGATTCGTGGGCGCGGCGATTGCCGCCAACGCCCTCGCCGATAGCGGCAACGCTGCCGCGCGCTGCCTCCATCTGACGGCCCTTCGCGATCGAAAAGGGCTCCTTGGCGACCTCGGGATGACCCTGTCTGGGTTGGCATCCGCCACCTTGCAGATTCAATCCCAGGCGAGACCCAGCCACGATGCCCGCAGCGTGCCCGCCGGGCGAGGTCAGGAGATGAACAATGGCTGATTCAGAACGCGGTTTCTACCTCGTCGCGCTGCTTCAGGACGGACCCAGTCTTGTGGCGAACCCGTGCGTGGTGCGCGGCCAGGGCATGGAGCGGTACGGCGCCGAGGCCGACGTCTTGACCAGCCTCGATACGCCCTCGCCTCGGCAAGCGATCGCGGTGGGGCGAGACCTTTTTGCCCTCGACAGTCAACGTGTAGCTCGCACGACCCTCACCTGTGATGGCACGGATGCCGATGTGTTCGTTGTGCGTCCTGATGGCCCCATTCCGGCGGTAGACGATGTGCAGGTCAGGCGATGGCTGGCGGTCGCCCTATTGGCTTCGGGTTTGGAGCTGACCACCAGCGGAAGCGTCCATTCTGCGGTCTCTAAGCGCCCAACCGGCTTGACCATGAGCCCAGAGGTTGACGCGGCATTCACCGACAAACCGGCCGCCGGCTTGGCGCGTTGGTTGCCCCTCGCCGGGGCGTTGGTCCTTGGTCTGCTGCTGGGCGCCCTTGTCTTTGGTGGCGGTGGCTCTGATGGGCGAGAGGCGGTGGCCGACGTTGCCCAGGCCGAATCGCCCACTGAGCCGGCAGCCGTCGCTGCCCCAGTGGCAGCCGATCCAGCTCCAGTCACGGCTGCCCCAGCTCCAGCCACTGCACCGGCTGGCCAGGAGGCCGATACGACCTCAGCTGGCGCCGATGCCGCACCTGCGGTTGTGGAGTCAGATGCGGGTTCGGCCGTGGCCGCAGCACCCTCAGCGCCTGTCGTGCCTGCCAATCCGGTCGCAGATGACGCTGCGTCCAGCTCCTTCGCAGCGCTACCCATCGTGTCGTTGTGGACCGGAGCCCCGCCTCCTGTTGGCATCAAGGGGCACTGCAATCCCTTCGGCGACCTGGTCTTGGCGGGCACGGTCAACGGCAAACTGGTCGAGCGAATCGTGGTTTGTGGGCTGTTCACGCGTCGCAGTTCTCTCGGCAAGACCCGTTCCGCGGTCTGTCTACCCAAGCAGGGCCGATGTGTCGCCATGTCACAGGTATCTCTCGACGCCAAGCCTGGGGCCGATACGCTCACACCGGCTGACCTGCCGTCAGTCGTCTGCACGCCAGTGTCCGGCAAACCCTACGGTCTGCGGAAGTACGGCAAGAAGCTCATCTACCGAAACGGTGCTGCTCGCCTCGGCATGACCGAGCACGAGGGGACGACGTTCAAGTCTCAGTGCGGCCGCCGCGCGCCCTACGTCGCGTCATTTTGGAAGCTGCGTCGGGCGGCCCGCCGGATGAAGAAGCGCAAACAGGGCAGCCGATAGCGAGGCCCGTCGTGGCCCAAGGCTCCCGTTGCGAGCGTATGCCGATCTCCTTGAGTCCCGCGTTTCAAAAAAAAGTACGAGGTCCGATAGTTGCAAGTGCAACGCAATTCGGCATAGTGCGGAATGTCCCCAAATTGGCGCCGCCCCTCTCTTTGCAATGGCGCCAGTTTCGGGTTGAGAGGAGCTAAGTATGTGTCGAACTCGAACTCTTGGCGTGGTTGTCGGCCTATTGCTGACGGCCATGGCGTTGCCGGTATTCGCCGCCAGCGCACCGGCGTATCCGGACACCAGCAAGATGACGCCCGCCTTTTGCAGCACCGGACAGGCGAGCGATACCGTCAAGGACGCCGCGGGCGCGCTCAACGAGCGCGACATTGTCGGTGACAGCAAGCACCCAGCTTTGTTGACCTATCGCGACAAAGACTTCTTCTACACACGCATCCGCCTCAACGCCGATCCGGTCGTGAGCAAAGGCGGCAACTCCCCGTTGGCCCAGTTCGGCTGGGGTTTCGGCATCGATGTCGACAATGACACCAAGACCATCGAGTACGCGGTCATCGCCAGTGGCATCGTCGAAAAGCTCATGTTGACCAACAACGTCGACAAGAAAAACGAGATCAAGTCATGGGCCCCCCTGCTCGACCAGGGCAAGCAGGGCGCCAATGGGCAGACCTTCCTCGCGCAGTATGCCGAGGTCCGAAAAGCTGACGATGGCAGTAAATTCGGCGGCGATGACGACTACTTCCTCACTATCGCGGTGCCGATCGCGGAGAGCGAAGACGCGACCAAGAGCAACAGCAAACCGCTGAAGTGGTCCAAAATTCGCGTCTGGGTCGGCACATCGTCTAACGGTCACACCCTCGACAAAGATTACATGTGCTGGGACGACACGACTGGGGGAGTGCAGCTCGACAAGGCCGTTAGCGACCCGATCATTGCGGGCGCCTACGTTGAGATCACCGGACCCAAAGACGGAAAAGCGACCACTGTCACACCGACGATTACCGGCCTCGCGCCGCCCAACGCCAAGGTCGAGGTGACCCTCAACGGCAAGAAGACGACTGTGACCGCCGACCAGTACGGCGTTTGGACGCTCAAGGTCCCGGCCTCGTTGGGGCTGAAAGACGAGACCTCCTACACGATCAAAGCAGATACGACCGATCCAGTGTCAGGCAAGTCTGCGACGACCTCTGGCCCGCTCTCGATCAGCACCGGTGGCAAGGTCGATATCACCGCGCCCGGCAAGGACCCGGTGAAGACCATCACGCCGACCATCAGCGGTACCGCCACCCCCGAGGCGACTGTCACTGTGGAGCTCAACGGCAAGAAGACGACCGTCAAAGCCGGCAAGGACGGCAAGTGGTCGGTGACCGTGCCCAAGGACTTCGGCTTGGAGGACGACAAAACCTACAAGGCGAAGGCCTCCGTGACCGTTGGTGGGTCGACGAAGTTCGACGAGCAAGACATCAAGATTGCGACTGGCGCGGCCGTCAAAATCACCAGCCCGGGCAAAGACCCGGTGACGACAACGACGCCGACGCTCACAGGCACCGCGACCCCGGGAGCTACGGTAACTTTGGAGCTCAACGGCAAGAAAACGAGCGTAAAAGCGGGCTCTGATGGCAAATGGAGCTTCAAAGTTCCGGCTGATTGGGGCCTTGTCGATGGCAAGACCTACAAGGCGAAGGCCTCTGTGACCATGGGCGGCGTGACAAAGACGGACGAGCAGGACGTCGTTGTTGCCATCCCCGCTTTCGTAGAGATCACCAACCCGGACAAAGACCCATTGACGTCGACGACGCCGACGATTACCGGCAAGACCAAGCCCAACGAGAAGGTGACGATCACCCTGAACGGCAAGACTGCCACCGTAACGGCCGACAAAGACGGCAACTGGTCACACAAGGTACCGAAGGACTGGGGCTTGGCGAACAACAAGACCTACAAGGTCAAAGCGACCGTGACCGAGGACGGAAAGGACACCAGCGACGAGAAGGATCTCAAGGTCAACACCGGCATGCTGGTGACCATCTCCTCGCCCAAGACTGCGCCGACCACGACCCCTGTCGTCTCAGGCAAGAGCAAGCCCGGCGCTAAAGTCACGGTGACCATCAACGGCAAGACTGCGACCGTGACAGCGGGCACCGATGGGTCGTGGAAGTTCACTGTACCGGCCAATTGGGGACTCGCCTTTGGCAAGACCTACAAAGTGACGGCTGATGCGACTGACGGTTCGGAGACGGCGAAAGCGACTCAGGATCTGAAAGTCGAAGCTTCCTGCACCGATAAGGTCGCCAATGGCACCGAGACCGACGTCGACTGCGGCGGCACCTGCAAGACCAAGTGCGCGGACACCAAAGGCTGCAAAGCTGGCGCGGACTGCACCTCGGGTACCTGTGACACCTCGGCGAAGGACCCGGTCTGTATCCCAGCGCCGACCTGCACCGACAAGAAGATGAACGGCGACGAGACCGACGTGGACTGCGGTGGCTCGTGCAAGACCAAGTGCAACAACGGCAAGATGTGCAAAGCTGCGGCCGACTGCAACAGCGCGAACTGCAACACCAGCGCGAACCCACAGGTCTGCGCGGCCAAGCCACCATCCTGCACCGACGGCAAGATGAACGGCGACGAGACCGACGTGGACTGCGGCGGCTCCTGCACCAAGAAGTGCAAAGAGACCGACGGCTGCAAGAATGACGCCGATTGCGACACCAACAAGTGCGACACAGCGGTCAAGTTGCCGGTCTGCGTGACCATCGACACCTGCACCGATGGCAAGCTCTCCGGCGACGAAACGGATGTGGACTGCGGCGGCACCTGCAAGACCAAGTGCCCAGACGCAAAAGCCTGTAAAATCGGGCCGGATTGCAAGAGTGGTATCTGCGACACGCAGGCGAAAGCGCCGGTTTGTATGGCGCCGCCCTCTTGCACTGACAAGATCAAGAACGGTGACGAGACCGACGTGGATTGCGGTGGCAGTTGCAAGACCAAGTGCAGTACCGGCAAGGGCTGCAAAGCCAACGCTGATTGCACCGACGACGTCTGTGATGACAAAGCCAAACCTCCTGTCTGCTTGGCGCCCGCCTCTTGCACCGACGGTAAGATCAACGGCGACGAGACCGACGTGGACTGCGGCGGTAGCTGCAAGACCAAGTGCAAGGACGACGACGGCTGCAAGGCTGGTAGTGATTGCGAGAGCGGCAAGTGCGATGCCCAGGCGAAGGCGCCTGTGTGCGTGCCTGGTGAGTCCTGCACCGACAAGATCAAGAACGGCGACGAGACCGACGTCGATTGCGGTGGGTCGTGCACAGACAAGTGCGACGACGGCAAGGGCTGCAAGACGGGTAGCGACTGCACAAGCGACAGCTGCGACGACAAAGCCTCGCCCGCTGTTTGCGCCAAGCCAGCTTCGTGCACCGACGGTAAGAAAAACGGCGACGAGACCGACGTGGACTGCGGCGGCTCGTGCTCGGACAAGTGCAAGGTTGGCAAGGGCTGCAAGGCCGACGGCGACTGCGATAACTCGGTTTGCGACAAGGACTCCGACCCGTCGCTCTGCACGGAGCCAGTCTCTTGCACGGATGGCAAGACCAACGGTGACGAAAGTGACGTCGATTGTGGCGGCTCCTGCCCAGACAAGTGCGTCGACGACAAGGCCTGCACGAAGAACGGCGACTGCAAGAGCGATGTCTGCGACACCGACGCTTCCTCGCCGATCTGCAAGCCGGCTGAGTCCTGCACCGACGGCAAGAAGAACGGCGATGAGACCGACAATGACTGCGGCGGCACGTGTGAGACCAAGTGCGTCCAGGGTGAGTCATGCAAGGTCGACTCGGACTGCGTGACCAAGTTCTGCACCGCCGGTGGCGTCTGCCGTCGCGGTTGTGTTGAAGGCGTGGCGTCACAGCTCGACTGCGACGCCGATGGGTTGCTGGATGTGGACGAGGACAAGAACAAGAACGGTAAGGTCGACGATGGCGAGACCGATCCGTTTAACGCTGATAGTGATGGCGATGGTGTCAACGACGGCGATGAGGTGAAGAACGGTACGGATCCGACCGCCGCTGACCTCAAGCTCTACGGTGGCGGCTGCAGTAGCGGTTCCTCGCCGGTTGGCACGTCGATGCTGCTCCTGTTGATGTTGGCGCTCCTGTTGGTGGCCGCGCGTCGCCGGAGCGCTAGTGCGGTCATCAGCCGCGACGAGGTGAACTCATGAGCCGCGTTTTCGCGCGTAGCCGGGGCGCACGCTCGGCAGTTGTTGTCGCCGCTGTCTTGTTGACCGTGGCGCTGGTACCTGAAGCCGCTCAGGCCCAACGGGCTGGCGCGTTCTCGGTGCTGCGGTTTCGGCCGGGCACCAGCGCCCTGTCGCTGCTGCACACAGACACACCCAAGACCCTGGGGCACTTGGTCCCCTCGGCTGGGCTCTATGTGCACTACGACCATCAACCGCTCGTCTTCGTCGACGCACAGACTGACGAAATGAAGCACGCAGAGGTGTCCTACCAACTGAACACCCAGTTGGTGGCCTCGCTCGGCCTGTGGGATCGCTTTGAGGTGGGCATCGCCATTCCGTTGGCTATCGGCCAGGGCGTTGGTGACCCCGATACCCTCAACAAGCCAGAGGATCTCGCCGGTGGCATCGGAGACATGCGTCTGGTGCTCAAGGCGGATCTCTATTCCACGGGGCCGTTGCGCCTTGGTTTGGTCGCGCCGATCTTGCTGCCCACGGGTGACGCAAACAACTACCTCGGCGACGATGGCATCGGCTTTGAGCCGAGGATTGCGGCCTCGTTGGAGTACAAGCGCTTCTCGATCTACTCCAATATTGCCTTCCGTATTCGGCCTGAAAAGAACGTCGAGCCCGCGCTGACGACACAGAGCATCAGCGTCAACAATGAGGCCAGCCTCTACATTGGTGGCCGCTATGGCCTGCTGCCAGAGAAGCTGGACATCATCGTCGATTGGTACGGCGCCCTCAACGTGACCAGCTTTGATGCCACAGAGCGGGCAGGCGAGATCTTGGCTGGCGTGCGGTACTACCTGCCTCACGGGCTCCAGGCGACCCTCGCAGGTGGTCCTGGCATTGGCATCGGCATGGGTGTTCCCACGTTTCGGGTGATCGCGCACATCGGTTGGAAGCCGGTCGGTGATTCAGACGGTGACGGCCTGAAAAACCCGGTCGACAAATGCCCGAACAAGCCCGAAGACAAGGACGGCTTTGAGGACAAAGACGGCTGCCCAGACTTGGACAACGACAAGGACGGTATCCCGGACACCAAAGACAAATGCCCGAACAAGCCTGAAGACAAGGATGGTTTCGAGGACATCGATGGCTGCCCTGATCCAGACAACGACAAGGACGGTCTGCCCGACGGCAAGGACAAGTGCCCGAACAAGCCCGAGGACAAGGACAAGTTCGAGGATACGGACGGCTGCCCTGATCCAGACAACGACCTCGATGGTGTCCCCGACGTGAAGGACAAGTGCCCGAACACGCCTGAAGGCCCGGTTGATGGGTGGAAGGACGACGACGGTTGCCCCGATCCCGACAACGACGAGGACGGCATTCCGGACGAAAAGGACAAGTGCCCGAACGAGCCGGAGACGTTCAACAAGTACAACGACACGGACGGTTGCCCCGACGTCGCCAAGCGCACGAAAGTTCGCATCATGAAGGACAGCATCAAGGTGCCTCCGGTGTTCTTCGCGGTGAACAAGGATGTCATCCTGAAAAAGAGCTTCAAGAACCTGAAGTTGGTCGCCGAATTGCTGGCGATGAACAAGTGGGTGAAG
>JAGSHB010000153.1 GCA_023954815.1 Myxococcales bacterium
AAGCCCGAAGCCAAGAAAGACGGCAAGGTCCATATCCAGACGATCGTGCCCAATCTCAATCGGACGGCCGAGGTCGTCGTCGCTGCCGTGCCCGCCGATGCTGTGAGCCAACTTGGGGTCGGCGACACCGTTCGCATCGACAATGAGAGCAACGGCCGATGGGACTGCGCCCGTCTCATCCCCGACACAGCGTGTCAGGCTGCGTGCACGGACAGCATCGCGTGCAAGGAGCGCTGCTGGACGTTCCGCGTGCATCTCGCGTCGGACGTCAATCGCGACAAGCCAGAGGTTCACAAGTTGACCTTCTACAAGGGCGACGCATTTGTGATGGGCGACCGTGATCCCGAAGCGCAGAAGGCTTGTACCGTCAAAGCGGACGCCAAGGTGGTGCACGTGGTCGACAAGTTTGGCGTCGACGTGAAGTTCCACTTCGATAGCGAGGAGCTGAACTTCAAGGCCGGTGACACGCTCTCTCCACTCGCTGAGGGGATGGGACTGCATCGCGCCCGGCCCGAGCTGCGGCGCTTCATGGGGTTCGCACAGCTCATCTTAGATCTCGGCGACCCAGCCATCTACGCACAGCACACTCACAGCGGCGAAATCGTCTACGGCGACGGCAAAAAGGTCGACACCCACACGGTCGTCTTGAACTCTGTCGGAGACATCAATGTACCGGTCAACACCGGCGCCGCAATCGGTCGCTGCGCCGGACTGCTGGACTGGACCAAGCCCGTTGCGGAGTGGGGCGGTCGCACCGTCAATCAAGCGCTCGTCGACACAAAGGTCCTGCAGGCCATCGACGTAATCCCACACTTCAAAGACAGCAAGGGCAAGGGCGTCCTATTCGACCCGGAGGATCTGAGCGGCAGTGCCACTGCGGCAGACAAGCTGCCTCCACAGGGTGTGAAGGTAGCCTATGCCCAAGCGATGAAACGCGGCAAAGACGGCTTTGAAGTCCCTCGCCTCAACCCACCGCTGCACAAGTATGCGATCACCAAAGATGCCACGGGCGGCATGAGTGGTTCATTCTTCCCGTACGTCAAACCGGAAGGCCAGCACGGCTTCTGGTGGCCGGGTCAGCACGTCGACTTCCTCGTCAAACAATGCAAGGCCGACGTCAAAGCGGCGAAAGGCTCCAAAGCGGACGAAGATGCCTGTGACACCAAGGACCACTTCGATCACGGCACGCTCATTTTATCGGCCATGGGGCGCTTCTTGGCCTCCCGTGGCAAGACCTTCGAGTTTGAGCCCTGCATGGTCACCATGAGCTGCAAAGGCGACGTGCGACCGGCGCCAAAACCCCGGAAATAGGCCCGTTTTGCTCTCAACCCGATTGCGTAACGGAATGTGGAGGCGAGTGTCCGGTGATTGAACTGACCGGCGTCCTGGCCATCTTGCTGTTCATCGTCAGCAGCGGTGCGGCTCTGTTGTTGCCCTGGGACACCCTGGCGCTTGTGGGTGGATGGTTGCTCGCCATTGGCGCCATCTCCGGCATCCCGCCAGCCATCGTCTACCACCTGCGGCTGTACCAAACGCTGCACCCGCAGGGCTTGCTGCCCGACAACTGGTACTGGAACCCGGTTCGCTACAACGACCTGCTACTCGACGGCGCAGAGCGCAAACGGGTCATGCTGTGGTTTTGGCTAGGCGTGCTTGGCTTTGCCATCGTGCTCTTAGGTGTGCTCGCCCTCGGTGGCGCGGCGGTGAAGATCTACTTACGGCCGTAAACTGGCCGACATCGCTGTCTACTTCCAGCCGCAGACGCCCCAGCCACCAGCCTTTTCCTGCCGCGCTTTTTGCTGCATCAGCACGCCCATCTTCTCCCACTTCTGGCCGCCAGCGTAGGGGTAGAACACCGGTCCAAAGCCCAAGCGAACCAGGCGCAGGTTCATGTTGACCCACTTGCCGCCAGCCGCAGGGTCCTTGTAATAGACGTAGCGAAGCAGCCGGTCGTACTGGTCTTTATCGCCCTCTGCTGGGTCCATGATCAGGCAGACTGTCTTCACCTTTTTGACCATCGCCTTTGTCCAATAGAGCGCTTCCACCGCGTGGCAATCTTTCTTGCTGAGCTCGGGGGTGTTGACGACCAAAAAGCGCACCACTTGCCCGTTGATGAGCTCGATGGTGTCACCATCTTTCGCGTACTCGACGTTCTGCAGATTGGCCGGCTTGCTGCAGAACTTGGCCTCTTCAGCGTCCGCTAGCGGCATGTCGAGGTTCTTGTCAGCATGACAGGTCGCCAAGAAGTCAGCGCAGCAAGACCCGTAGCGACCGCAGCTCCAATCGCACTGACAGACCGCACCCTTGTTAGGACCCTCGTCACATCGACCTTTGCAGGATGCCGCGGTGGGTTCGCAAAGCGGCCCGTAGTCAGCGCAGCAATTGCCGAACTTGGCACATTGGGAGTTGCACTGGCACTTCAACGCCGGATTGTAGCTGGCGCCACACTTGCCCTTACAAGACAGACTGCCGCCGGAGTTGGTGACGTCTTTCTTCGTTGTTGAACCGGTATCCTTGGGGCTGCCTGCATCCGTCGCGCCGCTATCGGTCGGGCCAGCGTCCGTCGCGCCACTGTCTGTCACGTAGGAGGCCGGCGGAAACTGAGAATTGTTGCCGCCCGTATTGGGGCAACCGGTGAGCAATGGCACCCACATCAGTACAGCAACGAGCGACAACCGGCGCATCCGCCCTCCAACTTTCCAATTACCAACACGCATCGCAATAGCGAGCGGTGCAGCCTATCGGTCGCTCACGCTGCGAGGCAAGCGCTGACTCGAAAACGTGCGCAAGCCTGCGCACCGGCTCGCCGAACGGTCGATCCCAAGCCCCCCATCCGTCTATTTCAGGTCGGGGGCTGGACCGAATCGTTCGTGCAACCATCGATGAAGCTCAGCCGGAGACAGTCGCAGCGCCGCGTCACAGGCATCGCGCACGTGTGCTGGAAAGTCCTTGTCGCGAATCCAGCGGAGGTAGCCAGAATTGGGCCCGGCGGCGATGTCACCGAGGCGCTGCCCGCGATGTTTGCCAAAGTCGATGACCACGTCCCCGTCTTCCGTCCACCGGATATGCTGCGTGCCGCCAATCCGAGCCTTGCGCATGGGATCGATGACGTCCGCCACCTCCTCCCAACTCTTGGCGCCCAGACCGAAGCTGTCCCGCATGCCGAGCAGCACACGCCCCGTCGCCGCCACATCCGCGGCTGCGCTATGGGCGGCATCGAAATCACCCCCCACAAAGCGGCGGTGCGCATCCACTAGGCGGCGTTGCTCACTGCGCTGCCAGAGCCGCAAGGGATCGACAAAAAGCGCGTGCCCGAGCTCCAGCGGTGCCTGTCGCAGCCGGTGGTACTCCGCCTGCAGCATCTCCACATCGAAGCGCATGTTGTAGCCAACCAGCACATCGGCCTGCGCGAAGTTTGCCCGGACCTCATCGGCGATGGCAGCGAACGGTGGACAACCCTGAAGATCGGCCATCGAGATGCCGTGGACAGCCTCCGCCCCTGGCGTCATGGGAGCTGTGGGCCGGCACCGCCAGACCTTGACCTCGGCGGACTCGTCCAAACCAAACTGCAGACAAAGTTCAATGACCTGGTCCTTGCGGGGGTCGGTTCCGGTTGTTTCGGTATCGAAAACAAGTACGCGCTCTGCAGGTGGCATGCCGTCCTCCACTGGCGCCCCATCATCGGGCGTCGTTGCACAACCTTTGCACACGCTGCACAACTTTTCTGCGCCAATGGCGTCACCATCGTACAGCCGCACGACAGATTGTGACCACGTCAGACTTTCCCACGACAGGAGGGGCATTGCTGACGCGATGATTTGCGAGAATCGGCAGCCGTTTTGGCGCTGATCGGCCGAGACTTGGGGGCAACAGATGACGGTGCAGCAACAAAACGGCGGACTCATGCGGTATGCTTTGGGGCCATTCGCAGCGAGGAAGCCAGTGACGAACGAAGTGCTACTGCTCATTGTGGACGATGAGCCTCATATCCGGGACGTCGTGCGTTTTGCCGCTGAAAAGGCCGGCTACCGCTGCGCCGAGGTGGGTGACGGTGAGGCTGCGCTAGAGGCCATCGCCGAACTCAAGCCCGATCTTGTGGTGCTCGATATCAAAATGCCCAAGATGACAGGGCTGGAGGTCTGCCGCACCCTGCGCCCGCAATCGACGATTCCGATCATCTTCCTGACCAGCAATGACGACGAGATCGATCGCATCGTTGGCCTAGAGCTTGGCGGTGACGACTACGTGACCAAGCCGTTTTCGCCGCGCGAGTTGATGAGCCGCATCGGGGCTGTCCTTCGGCGGTGCCAAGCCGTCGCTACACCGGCAACAGCTGCGGCGACAACGCTGACCCACGGTGACCTGGGCCTCGATGAAGAGCGGTTTGAAGCCCGTTGGGCCGGAGAGTTGGTGACGCTCACCGTGACCGAGTTCGGTCTGCTCGCTGCCCTGCTACGCCGCCCGGGCAGGGTGTTTAGCCGCGACGAGTTGATGGATCGCATGTACCGGTTCGACAATCACGTCTCCGATCGCACAGTCGACAGCCATGTGCGCAGGGTTCGGCGCAAGTTTGCCCAGCTCGGAGGCGACGTGGTCGATACCGTTCACGGTGTTGGTTACCGGCTCGGCCCCTGCGGTGCCCAAGAGGGGTGAGCTTGAGTCCAGCTTGGAGAAATCGCCTCCGCCCTCGGCTGCGAACGGTGCTCATCGCGGTCAATCTCCTGGTGCTCGGGCTGCCGCTCGCCAGCATCAGCGTGCTGCAGCTGTATGAGAGCGAGTTGATTCGCCGCACCGAGGCGGAGCTTATCGGCCAGGGAGCGTTGGTGGCTGAGGTCTACGCAGACGCCGTACGCCAACAGCTTGTGACGCTTCCATCGGAGGCCACCGCCACCTTTGGCTCGGTGGCGTCGCCGCGCTATTGGTCACCACGCAAGGCCAAGCATCCCATCTCGCCACGGCCGCCGCGGCTCAATCGTTCCACCACCACCATCTATCCAGACAACCCGACGGCAATTCGCAAAAAGGGCCGGGCAAGCACCATCGCCAAGGCCGCCGGGCATCGCATGGGCGGTCTGCTCAAGCGCGCGACACGAACGACGCTATCCGGCATGCGCGTCGTCGGCCCAAACGGCTACGTGGTCGCCACCAGCCGCGGCGGTTTTGGGGGCTACATCGGCTCGTGGCCAGAAGTTCGCCGCGGCATGAAGGGCGAGCCCACCAGCTTTCTGCGCCATCGAAAGACCGGCCACACCGATCCATCGTTGCGCTCCGTTAGTCGGGGTACGCCAGTTCGGGTCTTCGTCGGCTATCCAGTCGTGGTCAACGGCCGTGTGTGGGGCGTTGTGGTGCTCAGTCGGACGCCGCTCGATGTCGCCAAGGCACTGTACGTCAACCGGCGAGATCTACTCGGTGGCGCCATCGCCCTGCTGCTCATCGCTGCCATGGTGGCCTTTTTGACCTCCCGCTTCCTCGCCCGGCCCCTCCGCGACCTCAAAGACCAGGCGGCGCGCGTCGCAGAAGGTCAGCGAGGCACCGTGCCGCGGATTCCCCACGCGGGCACGAGAGAGGTCGCCGAATTATCGGCCGCTATCAGTCAAATGGCCGAGGCTTTGCAAGGTCGGGCGACCTATCTGGAGGCGTTTTCGCGTAATGTCTCACACGCTTTCAAGACACCGCTCACCGCCATCCGCGGGACGGTGGAGCTGCTACAAGATCACCTCGACGAGATGGATTCGGAGCAAAAAGCCCGGTTTTTGGGGAATTTGGAAGCTGAGGCGGCGCGGCTGGACCGTCTGGTCAAGCGGCTCATGGTCCTGGCGCGTGCGGACGTGCTCGAGCCGGGTCGCGAGAAAGTCCGCGTCCAGGAGGTCTTCAGTACGCTTCGACAGCGCCACGGAGAGCACTGCACCTTGAAGCTACGACTCGACCCGGCTGAACTGGCCGTGGCCGTCGCGCCGGAGACCCTGGACGCGATCCTGGACAACCTGGTTGGGAACGCTGTGCGACATGGCGACGGCGACGTGGGGGTCGTCGGGAGCGCCGCTGCAAACGGGCTCGTTCAGCTCGTTGTGACGGACAATGGTCCCGGCATCGATGTAGAGGTTCGCAGTCGCATGTTCGAGCCCTTCGTGACGACCGCAGGCTCTCAAGGCGGAACCGGGCTGGGTCTGTCCATCGTTCGCGCGCTCACTCGTGCCCATGGCGGCGACGTGGTGGTCGCGCCATCTGATGAGCAAGATAGGGGAGCACGGCTGGTGGTGACCCTACCGGCGGCGTTGACGACGGAGAGGTAGACTCATCGCAGCGTCAGAGCCGGGCAAGGTGCGAACCACCCGGGGCTCTCACGCCCCATCCAAATGGAACGACTACTGCGGCGCAACAACCTTGGTGACCGAACTCACGGTCGTCGACGTAGAGCCCGACCCGACAGTACCGTAGTTGTTGTAGCCGACACAGTAGACCTCGCCGTCGGTACCAAGCGCGCACGTTGTATTGTAGGCGCCCACGAGGTCGACATAGGTGCCCTTGTACTGCGAAGCCAACGTAATAGTGGTCTTGTCCGACGATGAGCCATTACCCAACTGGTAGTAGAGAGCATCGCCAGCAGCATAGATCTTGCCAGCCGTCGTGAGGTAGAGCATGTGGTCATCGCCGCCTGTCATCAGCACCGGCTGCGCCATCAAGCCCTTGGTTGTCTGCGGCGTAGCGGTCTCGTCACTCTTGCCGCCATAGCCAAGCTCGCCGTCATCGTTGTCACCCCAGCACTTCACAGCCGTAATGGCGGGTAGCATGGCGCAGACAGAGCCGGAGCCGCCGCCCATCAGCGCCACGCCGGAGATGTTAGAGCGCTTCGTTGCGGACGAGACGGTGGAGCTGGTCGTGGTGCCGACGTCACGATTGGAGTTGTTGCCCCAGCAGAACATCTCGCCCTTGTTGGTCAACACGCAGCGGCGACGGTAGCTGAGTTCCACCTGAACGATGGGGTCAGTCGGTAGCCCCTTGACCGCAATGGGCTTAGCCCCGCTGGAGGTCGTCGTGCCATCCCCGCGATCGCCGCTCGAGCCGTAGCCCCAGCAGATCATCGATCCGGTCAAGGTGCGACCACATGTGGTGTGGTAGCCCGCCCAAACCGCGCTCAACGGCGGAATCGCAGAAGCGAGCGTGGCTTTCGTCAGGTCGGTCGACGAGGCGACGCCGGTACCGCATTGGCCGTAGGTGTTGTAGCCCCAGCAGTAGAGTTTACCGTCCTCACGCAATGCGCACACGTGCTCATAGCCCACCGCCAACTGCTTGACTTCGCTCACCCCACCGACGACGACCGGCTTGCGCGTCGCGCCGAAGGTCTTCGTGCCGTTGCCGAGCTGACCGTCGTCGTTGCGACCCCAGCAAGCCACAGTCTTGTTGTGACGCAGCGCGCAGACATGTTGACTGCCGGCGTCCGCAGCGATGGCCTTGGCCCATCCCTTGGTGATGGCGGCGCATTTGCCAGCCGAGCACAGCGCTCCTTGACCGCAGACCGCACCGTCATTCGCGGGCTTCAACGTGCACGCGCCCGTAGTCTTGTCGCACAGGTCCTGGGTACAGGTGTTGTTGTCGTTGCAGTCCGCGTCGCTTTTGCAACCTACGAGGCAGCCCTTGATCGGCGCGAACTTGCAACCGCCCGATACCTTATCGCAGCTGTCTGCGGTGCAGGGGTTGCCATCGTTGCACGGCTTGGCAACGCCCGGGACGCACGCTGCGAGGCCACCTTTGCCCTCCGTGCACTTGTCGCCAATCGTGCAAGCGTTCTTGTCATCACAAAGAACCGCCTTGCCACTGCACGAGCCGCCGCTGCAGATATCGCCAGTGGTGCAGGCCAATCCGTCGCTGCAAGAGCCGCCATCCTTCGCCTTGTAGGCGCAGGAGCCAGACGCGCAGTCATCGGTGGTACATGGATTGCCGTCATCGCACTGCGCTGCAGAGGTGCACGGTCCAATCGCGGCCTTAAAGGTTGGCTGATCGGCACTCGACGTTGAGCCATGACCGAGCCTGCCGCTCCAGCCATAGCCTGCGCAGTAGATCTGACCGGCTGACGACAGGACGCATTGGGTATCCGAGATGCCAGCTGTCTGCACAGCCTTGGCTCCGCTGGGGAGTTTGGATTTCACCCATTTGTTGATGCTCGATTTGGTTCCGAGACCAAGCTGGCCGTCGGTGTTGTCTCCAACCACCCACAGAGAGCCATCACCGCCCACGGCTCCGTTGAAGTTTGCGCCGCCCGCAACAGACGAGACCAGCGCAGGGATCAGCACGCCCTTTCCACTATCGGTGCTCGTGCCATTGCCCAATTGCCCGTTGTCATTGTCGCCTGCGCACCAAGCCTTGCCAGCATTGCCCCAGCACACGTTGTCGGTGCTTCCGTGGACGAACCTCGCGCCCTTCGCGTCGGCCTTCTGCACTGGCTTGTAGTAGCGTGTGGTCGAGGTGTCCTGCAGCGGCTTGTCGTAATTCTCGCCCCAGCACCAAGTCGTACCGTCGCTCTTGATGGCGCACACATGATCATCAAACCCATGCAGTTTGACCGCGCCACTGAGTCCACTCACCACTTGACCCTTGGGTTGGTTGGAGAACGATGTAGAGCCATAGCCCAAACGCCCGTTGCTGCCGTAACCCCAGCACAACACCGATCCGTCGAGACGAATACCGCAGGTATAGCGGTAGCCACACGCCAACTGCTTAAACGCGGGTGCCACAGTCACTGCGACAGGCGATGTCCTATCACCCGAGGTCGCCCCAGTACCGAGCTGGCCCTGCGCGTTACTACCCCAGCAGTATGCCTTGCCGTCTGTCGCCAGCGCGCAACTGTGATCCTCACAGGCGATGACATCCGCCAAGTTGGACACCGTATTTACCGGCGTTGGCTTGTAGTTGCTTCCCGTTGAACCGTCACCCAGTCGACCGTCGCCGCCGAAGCCCCAGCAGTACGCTTTGCGATCGGTACCCAACGCGCAGAAGTGACTGCCGTCGTCTGAGCCAGAGATCTTCGCCGCCCAGCCCTTGCCGGTGGGTGCGCACTTGCCGCTCGAGCACACAGCGCCGGCTGCGCACACAAGGCCATCGCCCGTGGCTGCGCTGCTGCACTTGCCGCTGATGCAGCTGTCCTTAGTGCAGGGATTGCCGTCCTCGCAGTCTGGATCTGCCTTGCAAGCCTGCGTGCAACCCGCGATGGGTGCGTTCGTGCAGCCGCCCGTCTTGGGGTCACACGAATCGGCGGTGCAGCTGTTGTTGTCGTTGCACGTGTTGAGCTTACCAACCACGCATTGCCCCTTTCCGTCTGAACCCTCGACGCACTTGTCGCCGACTGTGCAGGCGTTCTTGTCATCGCAGACGACCGGCTTGCCGACGCAGGAGCCGCCGGAGCACGCGTCGCCTTGTGTGCAGCCTTTGCCGTCCGAGCACGGCGCCGTATTGGCCTTGAATGTGCACTGCCCGGAGACGCACGCGTCCGTCGTGCAAGGGTTGCCGTCGTTGCACTGCTTGTCGCTGGAACACGGGCCCGACGCTGCCGAGAACGTGGTGTCGTCGGCTGTGGTGCCATCACCCTGCTGACCTGAGGCGTTGTCACCCGTGCAGACGACAGTGCCATCGCCGAGGAGCGCGCACGTGAAGTTCCGGCCTGAGCGCACCTGAATCACCGGCAGTTTTCCAGGAATGGCGGACTGCGCAAACTTGGTTGCATCGGTCTTTGTGCCGTTGCCAAGCTGCCCGTTGTCGTTGTCGCCGCTCATCCACAGGGCGCCGGTCATTGTCAGGGCAGTGGTATGGTCACCGCCGCCGGAGACCATCACGACGCCCTTTGGCCCGACCACAGCAACAGGCTTGCCGTTGTCTGTCTTGGTGCCGTTGCCCAGCTGGCCATTGTCGTTGTCGCCCGTGCACCAGCCACTACCGCCGCCGGCCCAGCAGACAGTGGAGAGACCACCGCTAACCGACGATGCTTTGGCCACGCCGGCCTTTTGTGCCGCTGCGTAGTACGTGCTCGGCGAGAGGGTGTCGTTGATGCGCCGATCGCCGTTGGAACCCCAACAGTACACCGTGCCGACCTGGGTCAACGCGCAGCTATGAGCCCCAGCCGTCCAGATGTGGACGGCCCCAGCAACGCCTTTCACTTGCTTGCCGGCAGCGTCGCCGCCGAAGGTATTCACACCACTGCCCAGTCGGCCGCCAGAGCGGTATCCCCAGCAGAACACGGTCCCGTCTTGTCGCAGCGCGCACGTGTGGCGATAGCCAGCGCTGAGCATGACCGGATCCTTGACGACCTTGAGTTCGACCGGCTTTGACGTGTCGGATCCGGTCGCGCCGGTACCGAGAGCACCGTAGAAGTTGTCGCCCCAGCACCACCACTTGCCGCTCACTTTGGCGCAGGTGTGGGAGTAGCCAGCGATCACGTCGGTCGCGCCGGTGATACCCGGAACCGCGGTCGGTTTGCGCACGGCAGCGGTGCTGGATTGACCTGTGCGGTAGTCGGAACCCGAACCCCAGCAGTAGACCTTCGTGTCGCGGCCGAGAGCACAAATGTGAGAGCCCTCAGCGTTCGCGGTAATTTTCGATGCCCAACCAGTCGAAGGCGACTGGCAGGCGCCGCTTGAGCACACCTTGGCCTCGGCGCAGAGCATCCCGTCAGGGCTCAGCTTCTTGACGCAAACACCAGCGGCGCACGAGTTCTGTGTGCATTGATTCTGGTCGTCGCAATCCGCGTCGATCTTGCACGTTTGTGTGCAACCATCGATAGGCTTGAACACGCACTTGCCGGTGACCGCGTCGCAGCTATCGCTGGTGCACTTGTCGTTGTCGTTGCACTTGGTCAATACGCCTGGCTTGCAGGTGGCCAGCCCCTTCGCATCGACGAAGCAGGCGTCACCGACAGTACAAGCGTTCTTGTCGTCGCAAACCACGGCCTTGCCGACGCACTTGCCAGCCTGACAGACATCCGCTGTGGTGCAGGCATTTCCGTCTGTGCAGCTCGCGCCACTCGCGGGCTTGTACACACAAGCCCCCGTCACACAGGCGTCCGCCGTGCACGGGTCGCCGTCATTGCAGGTGGCGGCGGTGGAGCACGGAGCAGCCACGAGGACGGGCACGTTGGAGTGACTGGTCGCGCCATTGCCCAACTGTCCGTAGAAGTTGTAGCCCGCACATTTGACGGAGCCGTTGGCTTGCAGTGCACAGGAGTGGTCCAAACCACCGTCCACATCCACCGACTTGCCGTAGCCCGTGGCGACGTACTTCAAGCGCGAGGAGGCCGTCTTTCCGAGCCCAAAGCTACCGTACGTGTCACGGCCAGCGCCCCAAATATCGCCAGCCGAGTTCAGCGCGTAGTGCGCGTAGTTGCCCGTTCCGATGGATGCGATGGGCTGCTTGTTGGCAATAACTGGAACCAACGATACGGCGTCTGAAGTGCTGCCGTTACCCATGGCGCCATTGGTCGAGTTGCCGACGCAGCCCCAGTTCGTTCCGGCACCGGCGCAGGTGGTGTAACGCCCGGTCGTCACGCGGCTGAGCGCAGGGACGCCCTTGCCGAGGGTACGCTTGATGAAGCTACTCTTGCTTCCCGAAGTTTCGTGGGTCTGACGGTCGCCGTTGAGGCCCGTACAGTACAGACCGCCGTCGCTGCGAATCGCGCAGGTATGATAGTAGTCGGCGCTGAGTTCCAGGACGCCCGTCAGTCCAGGCACCTTCTTGGGGGCCAACACGTTGGTGGTGTTGCCCATGCCCAGCTGACCGAAGAAGTTGTAGCCCCAGCACGAGACGGTGCGGTCAGCGTGGAGAGCGCAGGTGTAGTCAATGCCCAAGGCCAACTGCCGCACTGCGAGCATATTCGGAACCTTGAACGGTTTGGCCATGACTGTCGCCTTGATGCCCGGCGCGGTCTGACCGTAGTTGTTGCGACCCCAGCAGTAGACCTCGCCGATCGAGGTCAGCGCACAGCTGTGGTACCTGCCCGTCTCGACCCGCTTGACGCCCTTGAGCGCTGGCACGACAGCAGGCTTCGTCACGTTGCTTGTCGAGGCGGCGACACCGGTCTGGTAGTAGTTGTTGCGGCCCCAGCATGCGACTTCGCCAGTCGACGTGGTCACGCAATAGTGGTGACCGGTCGGCTCTGCCGAGATGTTCCGGGCCCAGCCCGCCGTGATGTTGACGCACTGGTTGGCCTTCCCGCAGACCTGACCGCCGCCGCACACCGTGCCAGGCTTGGCCGCGGCCCAGGCGCAGACCCCGTCTTTGCCACAGGCGTCGATGGTGCAGGGATTGTTGTCGAAGCAATCCGTCGCAGCGCTGCACTTGGGCGCACACGTCTTCAACGTAGAGTGCGAGCAAGCGCCAGTCGTCTTGTTGCATGCGTCGGTCGTGCAAGGATTGAAGTCGTTGCACGTCTCGGCGAAGACGGCGGTGCACTTGCCGGTCTTGGGACTGCATACGTCGCCCTGGGTGCAGGCATTACTGTCGTCGGCGCACTTCTTGGTCGCCTGAAGCACACATTTGCCCGTCGTGCAGACGTTCGTGGTGCACAAGTTGCCGTCGGTGCACGCAAGACCGTCCTTAACCGCTGGGTTAGAGCACTTGCCGCTGTCTTTGTCACAGAGCTGCGACGTGCAGGCGTTGGCGTCATCGCAATCAGCGGTGCCCGTGCAAGCCGCATCGACCACACCTATGTCGTCGACGAAGGCGCCTGTGTAGGTGTTGCCGGAGCAATCGCCGCTCGCGAAACGGAAGCGTAAGCCGACGGTCTTTCCTGCGTAAGACGTGAGTGAAATCGTCTTCTTGACCCAGATATTCGAACTCAGGCCACCGTCGTTGTAGTTGGCGAGCATCGTGTAGCTCTTGCCGTCGGTCGTGATGAGGAGCTGCACATCATCCGACGTTCCGAACCCCCAGTCGCCGCCCAGCCAGAACGTGAGCTCCGGCAGCTTGGCTTCGGTCAGGTCGATCATCGGCGAGTCGGCCGTCCCCGTGACTTTGCTGGCGCCGCTCGGGCAGGTGTAGTTGGTGCCATTGTTGAAGTTCAACGAGCACTTCGGAGAGTGCGGCGCAGGCTTGGCGGGCGTTGCATCCACCGCCCAGCTCGGAGCCTTCTGCGCCGCGTTGAGTTTCCACAACTTACTACTGGCAGAGCCACAGGCAAATGACTCGACGTAGGGCAGCTGCAGCGGCTTTGTGCCGCAGTCTGGAATAGGCGCGGCTTTGCAGCCCGCCTTTGGGTCACAGCTATCGGTTGTGCAGAGGTCGCCGTCGTCGCACTTGATCGAGACGCCGGGCACGCACTTGCCGGTCTTACAGACATCCAGCGTGGTGCACGCGTTGCCATCGGAGCACTTTCCACCGTCCGCTACGCCCTTGTAGACGCAACCGAGCTTCGGATCGCACGCATCTAGTGTGCAGGGTTTGCCATCATCACAAGCTTTCTTCTTGCCCGCCGTGCAGGTGCCTGAGACGCAGACGTCGGACTCGGTGCACTTGTTGCCGTCTTCGCAGGGCGCCTTGTCGAGTTTGACGTAGGCGCAACCGATCTTCGGATCGCAGCTGTCTTTGGTGCACTGATTGCCGTCATTACAGCTCTTGATTGCGCCTGCCAAGCAGGCGCCCTTGGTCCGATCGCAGACATCTGGCTCGGTGCATGCGTTGTTGTCGGAGCAGGTCGGCAGCCAATCGAACTCGAAGTTGTCGTACAGCTCCGGTCCAGCCTCACTGCCTGCCGAATTGGTCAGGTCCACGACCACGCGCGCAATCCAACCCTTGCTGCCGTCGACCTTCACCTCGAGTGGGATGATCAAGCCGCCGGGGCCGCCCGCATGGCTTGCTTTCCCGATGATATCGCCCTTTTGGTTGTAGGCGACGAGCGCGCTGGCTTCCTTGGTGTGCACGTCCATCACCATGATCTTCACGCGCATGGCCGGCTTGCTGAGCTGCACCCAGATGTCTTTGTAGTTCTCTGCCTTGATCGGCAACTTCGGGTCGACCGGGCGCAGCACATTCGGAGCGTACGGCTTGCTCAAGCTGCCCGAGATGTGCAGCCGCGGTGAGCCGCCGCCGACGAGGCCGAACTTTAGACCCAATGCATTGAATTGGTCGCTGACCGGCGTGTCTTTGACCGGCACCATGTCGTCTTCAGTGCCGAGCTTGCCGTCGACTCCGGGGAACTTGTTGAAGTCGATCTTCGTGGTGCCGCCGCTCATGATGACCGCGTTGACGCAGCCCTTGGACTTGTCGCATGAGTCCGCCGTGCACGGCTTGCTGTCGTCGCACACCAGCTTCTTGCCAGCGGTGCACTTGCCCGCTTGGCAGCTGTCACCGACGGTGCACTTGCTGCCGTCTGCGTCACAGGTCGTCAGGTCCTTGACAGCTTTGTACTCACACTTGCCAGTCTTCGGCGTGCAGGTGTCCACCGTGCAAGCGTTGTTATCATCCTTGCAGACCACAACCTTGGACTTGTCGACCACGCACTTACCCTGGGTGCACACCAGCGCGCCATTGCACAGGTTGGTGCCCTGACCGGCGCAGTCGCCGTCGACTTTGCACTGGCAGGTGTTGTTGCCCGCCGTGCACTTGCCGCCGCTACAAACGTCGTCCTTGGTGCAGTCGTCGCCGTCGGAACACTTGTCGGTATTGGCCTTGTTCTGACAGCCAGTCTTGGCGTCACAGACGTCGTTGGTGCAGGGGTTGTTATCCTCGCACGACAGTTTGTTACCGACGCATTTGCCCTTGCCGTCGCAGGTGTCGCCCTTGGTGCAGACCGACCCATCATCGCAAGGCTTCTTGGTGAAGATCTTCGGTGCGCAGCCCTTCTTCGGGTCGCAAGGGTCGTCGGTGCACTGCTTACCGTCTTCGCACTTGACCTTGGTGCCAGCGCATTTGCCGTCCTTCGTGCAGGCGTCCTTATTGGTACAAGCGTTCCCGTCCGTACACTTGCCCCCCGCAGCAGCAGCGAAGACGCAATTTCCAGTCTTGGGATCGCAGCTGTCAGCCGTGCAGACCTCGTTGTCGTTGCAGGTCTTGGGTGACCCAGCACATTTGCCGTCGGCGCAGGCGTCTTTTTCAGTACACGCCGTTCCGTCATCGCAGGGCCCTGTCTTCTTCGCGAACTTACAGCCACTGTTTGGATCGCAGCTGTCGTTGGTGCAGGCGTTGTTGTCTTCGCAGGTCTTTTTCTGACCGCCACATTTGCCGTCAGCGCAGGCGTCCTTGTCGGTACAGGCACTGCCGTCGTCACAGACGTCGGAGTTATTCGTATTTGAGCATCCGGTCGCGAGGTCACACGCGTCTGACGTGCACGGGTTCTTGTCGTCGCA
>JAGSHB010000222.1 GCA_023954815.1 Myxococcales bacterium
AGCAAGATCAACCGACCATCCTCGATAGCGTCGACCTGACCCGCACCATGGACCGGGCAGAATACAAACGGCGTCTGGCCAAGGCGCAGCGCAGGCTCTTTCAGCTGTCATGGCAGGCTTGGCAGGCCCAGGTACCCACGGTTTGCGTCTTCGAAGGGTGGGATGCCGCTGGCAAGGGCGGGGCGATTCGGCGTCTGACCACTGCCATCGACGCGCGCCTCTTTCGCACCGTACCCATCGCTGCGCCGACCGACGAGGAGGCCGCCCAACACTACCTGTGGCGATTTTGGCGCCAGCTTCCGGTCGATGGTCGGGTGCGTATTTATGATCGCTCTTGGTACGGCCGAGTCTTGGTCGAGCGGGTCGAAGGATTCTGCTCCACCGACGAATGGATGCGGTCCTATCAGGAGATCACCGATTTTGAAGAAGAGCTGGTCGACCACGGCGTCGCGTTGGCCAAATTTTGGTTGCATATCAGCCCGGAGGAGCAGCTACGCAGGTTCAAAGAGCGCGAGGTCATCCCCTGGAAAAAGCACAAAATCACAGCGGAAGACTGGCGCAACCGCGAAAAGTGGCCAGCCTATGAAGCCGCCATTGGTGACATGGTCGCCCGGACATCGACGGTGACGGCGCCCTGGACCTTGGTACCCGGCAACGACAAGAAAGTGGCCCGGGTCCATGTGGTGGAGACGGTAGTGGAGACCCTGGAGCGCGCCCTCAAACGAGCCGAAGCGCGCCGATAACCGCGCAAAATTCGACCACAGAGCCGACGATCCACTTTGCATTTCGGGCGGTGTTGTGCACACTCCGTCAACTGCTTAGGTCGGCGAACAGCCACCTGTGACCGATTGAGATCGCCGGCCACACCGGCATTCCTGTCCACCATTTGGACGTTTTATTCGAGGCTCCCATGTTCCTTCGTCGCTCTCCGCTCATCACCGTAGCCGCGCTCGTGGCCGCACTTTCCCTGGTCGCTTGCGGCAACACCGATGGGAACGCTGGCAATAACAACGGCGTTCTGCCGACCGACACCGGCTCTGCTGCTGTCGATAGTGGCGCTGCCGCTGCCGATAGCGGCGCAACGGCGACGGACTCCGCAGGCGGCACAGCCGATACCGGCACCGCGTCGACCGACACAGGCAGTGCGGCAGCAGACACCACGACCGCCGCTGCTGACACGAAGAGTACAGCCGACACCGGCACCACGACCACGGATGCTGGTCCGTCCACGGACGGCGGCGGCGCGACTGATGGCGGCGGCGCGACTGATGGCGGCGGCGCGAAGACCTCGTGTGCAACCCAGGGCTGCAAGTACGTCTCGGGCTCGAGCTGCCAGTGCGATTCGGCATGCGAGAGCTACAAGGATTGCTGCGACGATTACGCCAAGCTCTGCAAGAAGCCGGACTGCAAGGCCGATAGCGACTGTGACGACAAGAACGCGTGCACCAAAGACACGTGCGATGGCGGCACCACCTGCAAGCACGAGCCCACGAACGAGGCTGGCAAGTGCGATGACGACCGCGTCTGCACTGACAACGACAAGTGCACCAAGGGCAAGTGTGAGGGCACGAAGAAGGCCAAAGATGCCGCCTGCGACGATGGCAGCAAGTGCACCACTGGCGACAAGTGCAGCAGCTTCGGTAGCTGCTTCGGCAAGTCCAAGAGCTGCGACGATCACAAGCCGTGTACAGCCGACTCCTGCGATAAGGCCACCGGCGCCTGCAAGAGTGAGCCAAAGAAGGATGGTTCCTACTGCACTGACGACAACTCGTGCACCTCTGATTCGTGCAAGGGCGGCCTCTGCGAGTCCGCACCGAAGAAGGACGACTCGTACTGCTCCGACGGCAACAGCTGCACCAAAGATAGCTGCAAGAGCGGTAAGTGCGCGTCGACGCCTGACACCGGCAAAGAGGATAAGTCCTGCTCTGACGGCAATCTCTGCACCAAGAATGACAAGTGCAAGAGTGGTGTTTGCACGGCTGAGCCGGACGCTACCAAGGACACAAAGACTTGCTACGATAACGATCCCTGCACCGCGACGAGCAAGTGCAACGGCGGCAAATGCGAAGGTGCGACCCAGGCCTGCGACGATGGCAATCCTTGCACGATGGACTCCTGCACCAAGAAGTCGACTTACTCCAAAGAGTGCAAGAACGAGCCGATGAAAGAGGGCGCCACCTGCGACGATGGCGACATCTGCTCCGCCAACGACGCCTGCAAGAGTGGCAAGTGCACCGCGACGCCTTCGGGCAAGTGCAAAAGCGCCCTTGAGGACAAGTTCCCCTGTGGTAGCAATGGTTCGTGGGTCCTAGCGCCCGCCGCGGATGACGCCAAGGGAGTCGTCGGCTGGGGCATCGACCAGACGCCTGCGGGTCCCGTCGCGCCGTCTCCCAAGTGCTCGCTCAACTTCAACAACGGCAAGAACTTCGAGGCGACCGATTCGGCCGGCAAGAAGATCAAAGCGGTGGGAACTGCGACCAGTGGAGAGATCGACCTGTCGGCGGCCAGCGGCGCCAAGGTCTCTTACCAGAGCTACTACGATACGGAGACCGGAAGCTCCTACGACAAGCTGATCGTGGAAATCTCCGCTGACGACTTCAAGACCGTCGCCAAGACCATTCAGTTGAAGAAGACCTCCAGTGACAAAAAGAGCTGGCTCAAGGTCGTGCACGACCTGACTCCCTGGACAGGCAAGAAGATCAAGCTGCGCTTCAAGTTTGACTCCGGCGACACGACGTCGAACTCGGGAATGGGTTGGTTCATCGACGACCTGCGCGTGGACTCAGTCCCGAAGTAGGTGCATCCTCCGCTACGCATCGCCCCCTCGGCGTCTTGGGGTGCGGTGCCGCGACGGGGTGACAGGACTATGACGACAGCACCGCGCCGCATCCATGACCTCTGCTTCATGGGTGCGGCGCTGCTGCTTTTAACTGCCTGTAGCGAGGGGCCGACCGCGCCGCCGGTGCAGTGGACCGCCGCAGAGCTGGCCATCATCGGTACGTTGTCTCCGGTGCCGAGCCCGCCAAAGTCAGTCTCAAATCCCTACGCCGACAGCGAAAAGGCCGCAATCCTAGGTCAAAAGTTGTTTTTTGACCCGCGGCTCAGTGCGGACGGCACGGTCGCGTGTGCCTCCTGCCACAAGCCCGAACTGTGGTTTACCGACGGCAAGAAGACGGCCGAAGGGCTGGCCGTGACACCGCGGCATACCCCCTCGGTGATTGGCGCGGCTCACACGCCGTGGCTGTTTTGGGATGGACGCGCCGATAGCCTGTGGGCTCAGGCCCTTGGTCCGTTGGAAAACCCAAAGGAGCACGGGACGGACCGCATGGCCGTCATGCATCTGGTGGCGAAGCACCACAGCGCGGCTTGGTCCGTTGCCTTTGGTCCGCTGCCGCCGCTCGATGATAGCAAGCGCTTTCCGCCGCACGCGCGCCCGGTGCCGACCGATCCCGCCGATCCCGCGGCAAAGGCGTGGGCGCTCATGGCGCCTGCGGATCGTACGCTGATCAGCGAATTGTTTTCCAAGGTGGGTAAGGCCATCGCTGCCTATGAGCGTAAGATCGTGTTGGAGCCCGCGCCTTTTGACCGCTTCGTGGCCGCCCTGAACGCAGGCGATCAGACTGGCGGTGGCCATCTGAGCCTGCCAGCACAGCGCGGGCTGCGTCTATTCGTTGATCCGAACGTGGGATGCACGTTTTGCCACGCCGGACCGCGGATGACGCGCGATCTGTTTTTCAACATTGGCGTGCCGCAACCTACCTGGTCTCCCGAAGCTGATCGCGGTCGCTATGACGGCGGCTCGTCGGTGCTGCAGGACGAATTCAATTGTTTCGGCCCCTACGCCGACCTTGCGGCGGGCGACCAAAGCACGGCGTGTAGCCAGCTGTTCTATCTCGACCCGGGCGCCTCGGGGACCGTGGGGGCTTTCAAAGTGCCCACCTTGCGCAATGTGGAAAAGACGGCGCCCTACATGCACGCTGGCCAGCTGGCGAGCCTCGCTGATGTGATCGACCACTACAATGAGGTGAGCCAACACCACGCCTCCATCGGCATCAAGGAGCCCTTTTTGGAAGACCTACATCTATCGCCACAGCAGCGCAGTGATCTCGTGAGATTCTTGCGCAGCCTGACGAGCCCAGCTCCAAGCGGACCCTGGGCGACAGCTCCTGAGGAGACGCCGTGAAGTCATTCCCGCCGTCCGTGGGTCGTTCGTGGGTTGTGCAGTGCTCGATGGCCCTCGTCGTGTTGCTCCACGTGCCGCTCGCCTGGAGTCACAGCGCTGTCAATTCTGTGCATAGCTTGGCCATAGGAGACGACGGCTCCCGGGTGATGACGGTCCTCTTCGGCCTGATCCATCAACCCAGCGGCGCTGCGCCGTCGTGGGTGTGCCCGAGCGCCTTTGGGGCCGACCAGGGCGCGCTCGATCGCCAGTTGCGGGTCTTCAAAGGTGCCTTCTATCTGGTCGCTGACGGTCAACTGCTCAAGTCGGATGACAACGGCTGCGTGTGGACCGCCGAGAAACTTCCCGCTGGTGAGGTTCTGCGCATCGCTGGCGGGGTAGATACGCTATGGGCCTTGGCGACGCAGCAGGGTAGTCATCGTCTGTTCCGCAAGAAGGACCAGGTTTGGAGCACCGTGCCGCTACCGGTTGGTTTGAATGTCGAGGGCATCGTGGCCGGCGCTGGGGCGCTGTGGGGGAGCGGTCAGGCAGGGGACGGTTCTGGGACGGCGTTCGTGAGCGTCGACGGTGGCAAGACTTTCGCCCTGTCGAAGTTGCCCCCCATCGGGTTCGACAAACCACGATACGTGCCGCTTGTCTCGCATCCCACGCAAGCAGCCGTTGTCTTCGTCCGGGCGACCACGGAGCTGGGTGCCGACCGGTTGATTCGCTCTCTCGACGGGGGCAAGACGTGGGCCATCGTGTTCACACCAAATCCGGGTGTCGACGTGTCTTCGGCCACTTGGCTACCGGATGCTGCGACCGGGACGTTGTTGGTCGGTGGCGCTGTCGCTGGCATCTGGCGTAGCACCGACGCCGGCGAGACCTTCGCCAAAGTTGTGGGTGCACCGCGTGTGGGCTGCCTGCACACACACAAATGTGTCGCCTACGCTTGTACTGACGACTTTGCCTGGGGGGCTGCGCTGATGGCCAGCACAGATGGCGGCCTCACCTGGGCCCATGACTTCTGCTTTGCGAGCCTCACCGGTGCAGCGAAGTGCGCGAGCTCATGCGTCGGAAAGTGGTCAGAAATCGCTGAAAACCGCGGGATTGTGCAGGCTGCCTCGTGCGGTCAAGCGACGAAGCCCGGCCCGGATGCGACGAGTGCGATCGACGCCGTCATCAACGACGTAGACGCGATGGGTGTCGCGGACGTCGCAGCCGGGCCGGTGGTCGCCCGTGCGAAGTCCTCGGGTTGCAGCGTTGCCACTGAACCGGCCCAGCGCGATGCTTTGCTTTTGCTGCTGTTGGCCACGAGTTGGATGCTCGTTCGTCGACGTGGAGCAGCACAATGATCAGCCGAAATGCCGAAAAAGTCCTGATTTTGAGGGGCAGAGTCTTGATTTTGGCATGCGCAGCCCTCGTTGTTGCGTGGGCGGGAACGGCCTGTAGTGACTCTCACGATCCCGTCGATACGACCGATTCGAAGATCGCGCCGGAGACGACCCTTGAGGGAATCAGCACAGGTGGCCGCTACTTCATTCGCATCGCTCCGGCGCCTGCCATGCCGGAGGTGGGGGCGCTGTTTACGCTGACCACCGAAGTGTTCGCCGCTGACATGGCCACGCCGGCGACGGTGACCACAGCGCAGATCGACGGGTGGATGCCGAAACACAAACACGGCATGGAGGGCGTTTCGCCTAAAACGGTCGCCAAAAAAACAGGTCTCCTTGAGACCCAAGGCCTATTGTTCAACATGCCTGGCCAGTGGCAGTTTCGTATCAAGGTGACCGCTGGCGCCCACGGCACGGATGAACTCACGCTGCCGTTTTACGTCAGCCACTAACGCCGCCCGACCTCGACATCAACCGATCAAGCTTCGCAAGATCTTGCGGTACGGACAGCACCTCTGTCTCAGACAATCGCGCCATTTGGGAGACGCCATGACCGTCAAGTCCATCGTTTCATCGCTCACGTCCAGCCCACTGGATCTGCCGCACCGGCCACGCCGAAATCGCCGGTCTCCTGTCATGCGCGGCTTCGCTCGGGAGACGTGGCTCAGTCCGCAGCACTTCATCTATCCGCTGTTTATCCACGACGGCACCGGCAATATCCCCATCGCTTCGATGCCCGGCTGTGAAAGGCTGAGCCTCGATGGTCTGTACCGGGAAGCGGAGGGCGCGCTGAGCGAGGGCGTCGGTTCTGTGGTGCTCTTTCCCGCCACGCCGGAGCATCTGAAGACCGAACTCGCCGAGCACGCCTATCACCCTGAGGGGCTGGTGCAGCGCGCGATCGCCGGTCTTAAGCAGCGTTTTCCGGAGCTCGTGGTGGTCACCGACGTGGCGCTGGACCCCTACTCATCTGCGGGCCACGACGGGCTCGTCAGCCCGGACGGTCGCATCCTCAACGACGAGACGGTCGCGATCTTGTGCAAGCAGGCCCTGAGTCAGGCTGAGGCGGGGGCCGACATCATCGCGCCGTCGGACATGATGGATGGTCGCGTGGCAGCGATTCGTGGCGCTTTGGACGCCGCCGGTCACACCGAAGTCGCTATTTTGAGCTACACGGCAAAATACGCCTCGGCCTTCTACGGCCCCTTCCGCGACGCCTTGGATTCGGCCCCGAAAGCGGGAGACAAGAAGACCTACCAGATGGACCCAGCCAATAGCCGGGAGGCGCTGCGGGAGCTCGAGCTCGATGAACTCGAAGGCGCGGACATGGTCATGGTCAAGCCTGCCGGGGCCTACCTCGACGTGATCCGCCGGATTCGCGAGTCGACCACACTGCCGGTCGCCGCGTATCAAGTCAGCGGTGAGTACGCCATGCTCAAGGCGGCGTCGGCGAACGGGTGGCTCAACGAGCGTGACGTCGCCTTGGAGAGCTTGCTGGCGATCCGTCGCGCAGGCGCCGATGTCATCTTGACCTACTACGCGCGTCAGGCAGCGCGTTGGTTGGCCGAGCGCTGATCGACCCGTCTTTGCGGGCGTTGAGCGCAGATCTAGCTCGTGGCGATCGCGACAGGAGATGGCTGTCACTCTTGCCGCAGCGCTCTAGCCTCTAGGCCGACCGGCAGTTGGGCGATTGCTGCCGCTGTGGAAAGCAGGGCTCAGCGAAGCTACACGCGCGGATAAGTTCCGAAATCCGCTTGACAGCTAAGGGGCTCAGCGGCATGTTGCGCGCCCGTCATGCCCCTAGGGCTTGATGGTCACTGGGCTGAGTCGTCGGCATAAGCCACGCCGACCTCGCACCAGACGCTCCCAACCCAGTTCACCTCCGGGAGCACCGAGGAGATCAAGATGGCCAACTACGCAATCATTCGCACTGGCGGCAAGCAGTACCGCGCAGAGCCCGGCGCTCAGCTCACGATCGAGAAGATCGACGGCGATCGCGGCGGCAACGTCGTTTTTGACGACGTCCTGTTGGTCCGCAGCGAAGACGCCGTGCAGATCGGCGCTCCCGTCGTGGCTGGCGCTGCCGTCAAGGCGACGATCGTCGAGCAGACTCGTGACAAGAAAGTGCTGATCCACAAGCACAAGCGTCGCAAGAAGTACCGGAAGACCCAGGGTCACCGTCAGTACATCACTCGCGTGCGGATCGACGAAATCGTCGGCTAGCAGCGTGCGGCGTCATTTCATTGCTGTCGCAGCAAACTGCTAGTTTTCTTCTCTATTGGGGGGCTAAGAGCGCCCCCCGGTCGCGGCAGGCCGCGACTTCCCCGTCCCGGCAGACAGCGCTCAAATCGATTCATTGCCAGGTCAATGACGACAAAGAGCACAGTCAGCTAGGTCGGACAACGCCATCCCGCCGCCTACACAGAGCGCGGTTAGCAGGAGACACTCATGGCTCATAAAAAAGGACAGGGCTCGTCACGGAACGGCCGCGATTCTAACCCCCAGCGCCGCGGCGTGAAGCGCTACGGTGGCGAGAAAGTCATCTCGGGCAACATCCTGATTCGTCAGGTTGGCTCGACCTTCCACGCTGGCCGCAACGTCGGCACCGGCAAGGACTACACGCTCTTCGCTATGGCAGAGGGCGTGGTCAGCTTCGGCACCCGCCGTGGCCGCAAGTTCGTGCACGTCGACTAGCAGCGTTGACTAGCAGCGTGCGGTGTAATTAAAATTGCCGTCGCAGCACACTGCTCGTATTTTCGTCTATTTGGGGGCTAAGAGCGCGGCAAGCCGCGGCTTGTCCCATCGCAGCAAACAATGTTTCAAACGACACGCCCTGCTGTGAAAACGAGAAATAGCGCAGTTTGCCAGCGCTAGTCGCTGACAAAAGCCGACGCTGACGCCCCCTCCTGGCTGCGCTGGGAGGGGGCGTCAGCATTTTTGCGAGGAGCATTCTTTTGTCCTCTTCGACAGATGAAGACCGGGCGGCGAGGCACCACGAGGTTCATAATAAGGGCAGGGATCGCCATTGATGCGCTTTCGTGGCGTTGTTGGGCCGGGCGATCTATGGTAGGTGCGTGGGGTACCAGCAGCCCCGAAGTACGTGCAATTAGAGCACGGGTTGTGGACGAGGGATCCATGAACGATAGGCGACGCGGTATGGGATTTGGAAACGGTAATCGAATCGATCCCGGGCACCGCAACGATTATGACGATTTCGAGGACGACGAGGCCGACGCCACGCGCGCCATGGACGTCTTTGATGACGAGATGCCGCCGCCGACCGAGATGGTCCAGGCGCCGGTTCCGAGCGCGCCGCCGCCGGGTCGTGCGCGCC
>JAGSHB010000170.1 GCA_023954815.1 Myxococcales bacterium
ACGATGCCGAATTTTACGTCCTTCTTCCCCTGCCGGTCCTTGTTTCCGGCGCTTGGCTTGGGTTCCAGGAGCGGGTTGTTGCCGTAGTCGCACTTCTTTGTGTCACGAGCACAGTAGTTGGTCGCGCAAAACTCGTCCTTGATGGCCCAACTCTCGCCTGGGGGCGGGCAGATGGCGCCAAGCGGCTGCAGTTTGGGCTCGCAAGCTACGAAGTTCGCTTTGGGGTTGTTGTAGGCCCAAGCCGATGTGCAATCGGTGATGCGACCAAACGAACCATACTTGGCAGCCATCTTGTTCTTGTCGGCTTGATTGGCGCTGGCGTATGCGATCAGCAGGCGACCCACGCCGGCATTGATGAGCTTTGCGTAGTCGTGGTTCGGATCGTAGTTGCTCGTGTCCCGCAAGAAGGCGGTTTTTACATCATTGATGGTGAAGTTGTTCTTCTTCATCGAGGCGAGGACAGCCTTGAACACACCGTCGCCCTTGAGTTCTTTTGCCCGAGGACTGTGGGCATGGGGCCTCAGTCGCAGGTTGTTGGCAATCACGGCCTCGCACGCCTGTGGTGACAGCAAGGTCCACCGGCGCTCGCGGTACGCCGAGTTGCATTGGTCCTTACAGACGTAGGCGGGAACCGGAGTGCAGGATTTGCCGCCGCACGCGTTGGCCGGCGTGAGTGCGCAATCAGGTGTGTAGACGGGCTTTGGCTCCTGGTAGTAGTCCCGAAATTGCTTTGTGCACGCCGACGGGTCGCGGATTGCGCATCGCTTCTGGATGCGCTTGGAGGGGTCGCGAGCTACATGCTTGAACACTGGCCACCAGTTTGACTGCACCGGCGTGCTCTTGTTGTAGATATCGATCTGCGTGGCCTTGACATTGTACCCCGGACTTACATCTTTGCGGCACAGTGCGGACATGCACTGCGCGCTGTTGGAGCACAGGTCGCCATCTTTGATGGTCGGATTCCACGTGCACTCCACGTCTGGGTGCACCGGGCTGAACACTGCATAGCCAGGCAATCGCTTGTAGCCACTGCGACAGTCTCCGCACCGCCACGTCCCGCCGCCGGCGGAGTCGCAGCGTCGGCCACGGGCTGAGCAGTAGTCAACGCACTGAGATTTGGTTGCGTTGGTGGCCTTGCACCGCAGCGTGCCGACATCGCAGGCGCCGGACAGGCAGTCCGAGTTCTGGCCGCACGCCCCGTAAAACCCACTCTTGGGCCGACACTCGCGCTCGACAGCACCGAACCCGGCGATGGGGGTGTGGTTTGCATCGCACTGATGACAGAAGCCACTCGCGCCCTCGTTGGCTGCGTTTGCTTCCGCGCACTCACGACCAGTGTCGCCGCACGCGAGGTGCGCACACTTGGCACCGATGGACGAAACATCTTGGACCGCGTAGGGGTACACCCTCACATCGAGTAGGGCCAGCTTGTGCGGACTCGGGTCGCCACCAAGCCGCCACATCCACGACTTGCCCGCAGTGGCGGGTCGCTTGTGCTCTCCGAACTTCTTCCAAATGGGCAGCAAGTCAATCACGTGATTGGTGCCGTTGGTCGCGGTCTGGTTCTCCGTGACCCCGTTAATGGCGACGCGCGGAGAGACGTCCAACTTACTCTTGGCGGGATCTGTGGTCGCGACGATGCCTGTGACCGGCCAACTGACCACGATTGTGGCCTCCTTTCCCCACGGCAGCGTCCTGGTAACTCGCCACTGACCTGACTGCGCGCCCGTCTTTGCGCCAGGCGTGAGGAGATAGACGCGGCATCCGACGGTGCCGTAGTCACATACCAGTCGAATATCCACGTCGTGAAGGTTGGGGTGGCCGAAGACGGCCCGCTGGGCGAGGGGGATATCACGGATACCGCTGCCAACCTTGATGGGCTTGATTCGCAGCGCGATTGTAAAGGGTCGGGTCTCTCCGCCCGCGTAGGCCGGACTAAGCGCACTCGTGCAAAACAGGGCGGCGGAATGGGACGCGCTCGAAACTTCGCCAAGCACGCCACTTGCTGGCGCCTTGACCGGATTCTTGCCGTTTGCCATCCAGAAAGCGCTCAGCGATGACTTGGATCGACTGGTGAGCGCTGATTTGGATACTGAGGTCGGATTCAACCACGCGATCGGCCCAGGAAAGGCGGTTGCGTAGAGTTCGTCGACGGGCATTGCGCGGCGAAATAAAAGCGAGCGAGCGACGTCAGCCAGCGGCTCCGTAGCGGGCGTGCCTTTGGGGCGGTTGTAAAATGCCGCGAACGCCCCGGAGAGTTCGCCGCACTTCAGCGTCTTTGCGGAACTGTTGAAGAACACTTCAGAGGTGCTCCCATTTTGGATCCATGCCACTTTGTGGAAGTCCGTGTCGTTTGGCATGTAGCCGATGTCGGTCTTGGCAGTGATTTTACCCGTGTCCGCAGCCCAACCAGGTTTTCCTGTGCCGCAAGCGGCGTAGACGAAAGAACCCTTCCTGTAGATGCCAGCCCAGTAGTTCCAGCCTGCCGTCTGACTGAACCACTTCTGCCCGTTCGGGCGGATCACTGACGTAAACGTCCAGGTGCTGTTTTGGAGCTCACCGGAGCCGTAGAATTGCCCTGCTGCCACGGGTGCGGACGCGCTCTTCTTCGCCATGAACAGCGGTTGGGTGGACGCCTTGAATCCCTTTAGCGGCGACGGTTGAGTCGCGCCCGGCGCGCCGGGAATCGTTGCAGCAGTTTGACCACTAAGCGACGGCGTAAACTCAGGCCATTGGGCGACGAGCCCGATACGGCGGCGGGCCTCAAGCCGACTGATCTCGGCGTTAGTCAAGGCACGTCGATAGACCATCAAGTCGTCGATGAGGCCGCGCGCGAGGAGGGTCTTTGGACTGGCGAGCCAGTTGGGCTGACTGGCGTACGTGCCATTGGTCACAGACAAGCTGCCGATGTTCACTTGTCGAAAGTCGCTGCCGATGGTGAGGAGATACTCGGACAGAACCGCGCCGTCCACATGGAGCCGCAGCCAACCACGCCCAGCGCACGTCGCGCCGGGCTTTCCGCCGCAACCAGTTTGATTGGGTGCCTGGCTGAAGTTGACGACGATGTGATGCCACGCACCGTCGTCAACACGCAGGGTCGGCTGGTGGCCGACCGCGATCGCGCCCAGGTCAAAGAGAGTGCCGTCGTTGTGCTTGCGAGCGAGAACCGGGACCCCCGACTTCAGCAGCACTCCCAGACTCCAAGGCTGGTTCAGTTTTCCCAGACTGACGAGTGGCAGCCAGCCGTTCACACGCTGGCTCTTGGCTTCATCGAAGCGATAGAAAAGCGACAGCCCGAGACCAAACGGTTGGGCCTTGCCGTCCACCATCTGTGTGGAGTGAGCGAGCGCCGCGACCGGCATCTTGATCAGCAGCCCACCGCCATTGTTGAACTTGGCGACCAATCCGTATTTCGCGTCCGTTGCGAGGGCGGCGACACTGGAAATCTTCGGCTTTTCCATCGTGACGTCGGGCAAACCGACAGCCAGCGTGCCCATCTGTCGCACGATGAGCCCGTCGACAGGATAGGGCGCCGTCGTGGGCAGCTGTGAGTCAGCCGGGCTCGCGTGAAAGACGCCCGAATCGTGGGGCACGATCACCCGCGGCGGCACGGCGTGAACGACCCGCAGACTGGATGCGACGAGCAGAAGCGCGGCGCAGAGCGTCGCGACGACGAGCACCAAGCTGCGTCGGCCACTTGAAGTCGAGAATCGGCGCACGAAATCCTGCAAGGAGAACCTGTGTGTTGAGCGATGTCTGCGGGAGACGAGAGAGAAGCTTGAATCTAGGACATGTGTAGCTGTGTGGTCAAGGAATCGGTCGGCGGGCCTCTTTCGGCTGATGAGGAAAAACCGTGCGACTCAACGACTTATGAACACGATCGAGAACCAGTTCAAGCGCACACCAAATCAGCAATATAGCAATATACTTCGAGATCAAACATATACTCTGCTGGTGGCGCAGCCAGACCTAAGAATTGGCGCAAGAAAGGATGTCAGCCCCCCGCAATGTAAGCCCCACCGACGACTGCAGTTGTTCGTGTTCTTGTTATCTTCCGCTACAGCGCCCGGCCGGTATTGGCGACCCTTGAGATGGGCCAGACCCTGAGGTTGACGAAGACGAGCGCTGGCCAGTCAGCGCGTAGTCGGGAGCTCGCCGAGACGGACAGTTGCGTCCTGATGCAGCGCTTACTTCTGATTCTTGCAGTGTTGTGCGCTGCCGGGTGCGCCGGTGGTGAAGGCGCCGCCGCTGCGAGCGCCAGTGATGCTGCAGCCTCCGGCATGGCGGCAAAAATACCGACACTTGAGGCGTCGACGTGGATGGGGATGTGCTCGCGCCAGCCGGAGATTACACCAACATATCAGCCGGGGACTTCCACACCTGCGCGCTGAAGAAGGACGGCGCCGGCGTGTGCTGGGGGAAGAACAACGCGGGTCAGCTAGGCAACGGTGGGACCGCAAGCAGCAACGTTCCGTTCTCGTTGTGGACGTACCATAGCGCCAACCTTTGCCTCTGAAATGACGACGCAGGTCCGTTCAAAGGTCAGCAGGCGGGGCGGGCACAGCGCGAGGTGTCTGAACTTCTCGATCAGGCTTTGCGCCAGGCACTGACAATCGCGTGAGTTCCGATCCAGGTGCGCATTGTTCGCTGATTACTGCCCATAGATAGTAAACAGTACGTAGCTGGATTCATTGTCCAACTCCAGCTCAGTGCTCGCTCCCGCCGCTGCTGAGATGAACCACCCCGCGCGGCAATGCACGCACCAGACCGTGCACATGCGCGTCCTCCACATCCATGGCCGTCAACGCGGCGGCGAGCCGTTCCAAGTACACGCGATTGGGTCCAGAGGGGCCGACTGAGTGGGCGATCTGCTCAGCCATCTCAGCGATGGGCGCCGGACCAAGAAACCACGGATTGTCACGCGTCGCGACGTACACCAAGCAGTGCGTCAACGTTCGGCCGTCCCGAAGCGTTACCGGAAGTCGATGGACGTCGTACCCGGCGACTTCGCGCACGTCGAGGCGCGCAAGCGTCGCGGGCTCAGAGCCAGGGGAGAGGCGATAGGCCACACCGTGCACGTCGGATCTCTTGTCGCGCAGCAGGGTGACGACGCGGCCTGGCTTGGCCTCCGTCCCTCGATGGTCAGGTGAGCCCTGCCAGAAGCGTCGCTTCCAGCCGCTGAGGTGGGCAGGGACGCACTCCGACGCCGGAAAATCAGGCCGCCAGACCAAAGATCCGTATCCAAAAACCCAGGTTGCTGCCATGGCTGAATTCCTCCGCGTGTGAACAGCGTGATGCTACGTTTGCGGCCTTCCGCCGAACACAAACCCCGCCGCTTTGGCCTCCTCCATGACGTCGGCTCCGGTCTTCTCGACCATGTCCTGAGCGAAGTCATAGAAGTCTGGCTTCTCGTCGATGAAGACCTGATAGCGTGAAGGTGACGCGGTCGCCGCATTGGACGCCCGCAAATGCAATTGCGCCCCAACGGCGACACATCGCGCAATGGCAGGCTTCGATGTGCGGGCGGCTCGGGGTGGCTTGCACCTGGACCGCACCACCTACGCAGTGGCCGCTGAGCGTGTGTTCCGTCATGTTGTCTCTCCGTATCCATCAGACGCTCGCTACGATAGCTGATTTGCTGGCGGCGACGCAGTGGCTTGGGTCCGGACCTGGCTACACAGACGCACATCGCGGCCGTCGCGAATCTCAGCCAGTGCTCGCAGACGTCGGTTTTACGGAGTTCTCGCAACGGTGCCCAACCACCGCCTCCCACTAGATGCAGCGTTCCCTCCCACAACGTTGGGCGGCTACCTGCGACCGCCCACACGCGCTAGCCTTGGGTCGAGATTCGGAACGTCGAGCAATCAGGAGCATCCATGGATCGGCACACGCTGCAATCGTACGACACCCACGGGCGCCGCTATGCGGAGAAGTGGCTCAGTCAAACCATGCCGGCGGAGACGCAGACGGCCGTTCGGGCGGCGTTTCGGCCCAACGAACGCACCGTGGATGTGGGTTGCGGGAGCGGTCGCGATGTCCGTTGGTTGGTGGACGCCGGAGTTCCGACGCAGGGCATCGAGGCCTCACAGACCATGCTTGACGTGGCCCGGGCGGCTTTTCCGGACCTGACGTTTTCGCAGGACGCGCTACCGACCCTGCCTCTCACGTCTGGCACCTTCACGCAGGTATTGTGCCGCAATGTGCTCATGCATCTCGACCCCAGTCAGCAGGGCGAAGCAGTGGAACGACTGCTTCGTCTACTCGAACCGCAGGGCGTGCTGCTGTTGACGTGGCGGACCGACACCGCAGCTGGCGTCGCACGTGACAAAGACGGACGCCTGTACGCGCACGTTGAACCGGAGACGGTGGAGGCGGCGGTGCGAACTGCGGGTGGTCAGGTCCGCAGCCGCGATACCGCACAAAGTGGAGCGAGTGGTAGGGCGTTGGCTGTGTGGGTCATCGACGCCGGCCGCTGAGGCGAAAGGTACGCCCGACAGACTTTGTCAGCCGACAGGGTATAAGGGCGTCAGATTTTAGCAGTTAACCTGTAGACCCATAAACAGCGAACTAACGCAGGGACAGAGATTAACATTTGAACAATCACGTCGGCGATTCGAGGCCTCCGTCCGCAGGTTGGACGAGTGCTGGGGATACAACAAAGAGGGTCAACTCGGGACCAGCGAGGCTTCACCCAACACCTCCGTTGGCGTCGTGACGGGCTTGAAGGAGGCTATTGCGGTCTCCGCTGGTGGCCATCGCACCTGCGCGCTGAAGAAGGGCGGCACGGTCGTGTGTTGGGGAGACGGCAAGAGCAGCATTCCTGTTCTCGTAGAAGGTCTGAGCAACGCTAGCGCGGTTTCCGCTGGTGCAACCCACACGTGCGCGCTGAAGAAGGACGGCGCCGGCGTGTGCTGGGGGAAGAACAACGCGAATCAACTAGGCAACGGTGGGACAGCAAGCAGCAGCGTTCCCGTTCCCGTTGTGGACGCGCCATAGCGCCAACCTTTGCCTGTGACATGACGACGCAGGTCCCTTCAAAGGTCAGCGGGCGGGGCGGGCATAGCGTGAGGTTTCTGAACTTCTCGATCAGGCTTTGCGCCAGGCACTGACAATCACGGGAGTTCCGATTCAGGTGCGCATTGTTCGCTGATTACTGCTCATAAATAGTAAACAGTACGTAGCTGGATTCATTGTCCAACTCCAGCTCAGTGCTCGGTCCCGCCACTGCTGAGATGAACCACCCCGCGCGGCAATGCACGCACCAGACCGTGCACGTGCGTGTCCTCCACATCCATGGCCGTGAAGATAGGAAGCATGAAGCCACTTTCACCGTGAGCCACCCTGCCCCGCTGACATAATCCTCGTTATCGGACGTTGAAGGGTCGTACGCATCCAAAATGGCTCCTTGGTGCGGCAACATTCACGCTGATCAGCCAACAAATCAAGGCATTTCCGCCATCAGGACGCAACCATCCGTCTCGGCGAGCTCCGGGGGACGCCGACTACGCGCTGACTGGCCAGCGCTCGTCTTCCTCATACTCAGGGTCTGGCTCATCCCAGGGGTCGTCAGAGACGGCCGGGCGCTTCCCTCGGATGGATCGGAGCAAGGAGTCGCCCATGTGCGAGAACGCCCGCACCTTGGCCGCCATGCTGCCGTATTGCATGAGGAGCAGCGGGATGATCACCGCGGAGCGCGCTTGCGGGCCAGCTTTTATGGGCTTGTCGCGCGCTGTCATCCAGTTGCTGGCCCGCAGGAAAGACGGGGGCCTCCGCATCCGCTCGTACAGCTTCATCTCAACCTCCCGCTCGCCCGGCGACGGGCCGCGTTGCGGCGCATCGACACGCAATGAATCGCTCCTCTAACATAGTGTGTCGCCGGGAGGCTTCAAGGGTGTTCCGGCACGATCCGCCGTTCAGGCACATCGCAGGGGCAGGACGCTATGGCGACGACTCAAACACCGACACCGCCGGGTGCTGCGTCTGCAACGTCGTCAATGGATCAGGCCCTGGGCGACACTGCAGCGTCTCCTCGAGCACAGCGCTTGTCGCCGTGTTGATCGCCTTCCAGCCCTCTTCCGGATCCAGCTGGTCGGCGCCGCAGCCATCCGTGGCCAGCTTCTTGAAGAGCGCGTCCGTGCCAGGCGGGATCTTGATGCCCCATTGGGTCGCGAGTGAGAAGAGGTCGCCCGCGTCGCCGGCCACAACACACAAATCAGAGAACGCCAGGTGGCCGGCCTTGGCGAGACCGACGAGTCGCTTGGTGCCCTTGGTCTCCACATACCCCTCGCGCGTTCGCTTGAAGGCCACGGTGCCGTCGTCGATCCCGCCCAGGACCAACGTAGAGGTCACAGGGCTCGCCGGGTCCACTCCACCCGCTGCCATGGGGATAGCGACGCGGACGCCGGCCTCACCGCCGAGCGAGCTGCACGCCATGCCACCAGCGCTGTGTCCTGCCACAGCCATCTGGGCCGTGTCCGCGCGATCGCCCAAGAAGTCGAGCGCGCTATGTTTGTCGCGCAGGGCAGCCAGCAAGGTCCGTGCGTCGCCGGGCTGATCCGCGCCGAGCTTCAGCTGCAGCGCGTCACCGAGAACGATTCTCGGGTGGTCGGCGGCGACCACGATGAAACCTCGGCTCGCCCAATGCTGGAGCTGCTGGAGCGATTGGGTGCGAAACCCTGCCGTGCCATGGATGAAGACCACGACTGGGTAGGGGCCGTGTTCGGCGTCGATCGGGAGGTCGCCGTAGCACTGGCACGTCTGGCGAAACGCTTCGCCCTCCGGGACCAGGGAGCGCTGGTCTGCGGGCAGCCACTGACGCATGTCATAGGCGCGGCGCGTCTTGCCTTTGTCGCTGCCGCGCGGCGCAGGGTATAGCACCTCGGTGGTCAGCCCGCCGATGGTGACGGTGCGCGCCCCCACCGGCCACGGGCCCGGAACACCGGGGTCTTCGGGGTTCTGGTAGAGGTCCGCACCGGCGCAGCCGGCTACGACCGCCGGCGGTGTGGTCGACTCGCCACTCGCGTCGGTCTCGCAGCCAACAGTCAGCAAGACGACGCTCGCGAGGGCGGCCGTCAGCCATCGGGTCCAGGCGCTGTGGCCACACCGCGTCACGTGATGGATCGGATTGTCGGCCCTCTCTGCGGGCAGCGAAGTGGATGGCTCGGTCACGAAGCGCCTCCGATGTTGCGGTCGGTTCTGTCGTCAGATGTAGAAGCGGTTGGCGCGCACTGCCGCGCGATCGGCAACGACCGGGACCCACGCAGCGCTGGGCCCCTAGCTTGTTCGGTTGACTGGTCGTTCCGCTCGCTCGGCCAGCCGACAGGTCGCATCATGGAACCAACCATCGCACGAGTCGAGCAGGATCTCATCGACCTCGACCGCGGCCTCAACACAGCGAAGCTCTTCAGACGTATGCTCAAACGCTTGCACAGCTACCGCGGAGCGCCGCTTGGCGGGCGCGGTCCCGAGAGGGTTGGCTTGTAGTGGAGCGCTCACCATGTGCCGAGAGGAATCGAGAGATGAATCAACTGCTCCCCCGCTTGTTCGTCACCGGGATTCTGACCCTGGTGGTTTGGCTCACGGTATCTGCAGTCATACGGATCCCCGACGATTCGGATCGCTTGATGACGCTGGTAGGACCACCGCATCCTGCGTTGCGAAGCCTCGACATAGCCTACCGTCAGCCGGTTGTGGCGTAGCTCGGGGGGCTTGTGGCAACCCCACACACGAGCGGGGCTACGAACTCAACTCCCGCCAAATGGCGCGTTCGAGCGTGTGCGTGAGGCGTTGCGAGCGCTCACGAAGGTCCACGATGAGGTTGAGCACCTCGCGAAGAGGCTCAAGGCGCTCGCCCGCTTCGACGCTCAAATCGACGCGCTGCATCGACCAATCAGCGAAGTAGCGCTCCTCGATGTGCTCCTCAGCGCCCAATATCAGGAGGTCGGTGTGGCGTGGGTCGGCGCGGATGCGTGCGTACAGGCCATCGACGGCCGCCTCTGGCCCCTCAAGGACTTGGTAGAAGAGGTTGCCGGTGGTCACCAGCACACCGGTCACGTCCATGCGTCGGTTGCGTTCCTGGGCCTTCGCCACGATAGCGTCGACCTCTGCGCCGACCAAAGGGGCTGCGGACCTGCTGACGTACTTGAGGCGCTTCATCCATACTCCCTAGGCTCGCGGGCAGCATAGCAAAGTACACACCGTTTGAATTCCACCCCAGCCACAGCGATACTCGCCACGTTCGTCACAACATAAGGTGCCACAGCGTGGAAAACGAAGAACCCGTCGGAACATGCCCGAGATGTGACCGGCACGGGCCCATGGGCACCGCGTGCCAAGAGACCGCATGCCTCAAGCGAGGCTACCATCACATCCCGCCGACCCACTTGGACGATGCGGAGGATCTGGACCCGCTTGTCGGCCTCGTCGCTGACGGTTACTTGCTCCTTCGACGCATCGGCGCTGGAGCGTTCGGGCGGGTCTATCTGGCAGAGCAGTCCTCCGTAGGGGTACGCGCGGCGATCAAGGTGCTGACACTGCAGGACATGTCGGAGACCCAGACGGCGCACCAGCTTGAGAAGTTCCGAGGTGAGGCGCGCGCCCTCTCCAAACTGAGCCATCCCAACATCGTGCGGGTGTTCCGCTTCGGCACATTTCAAGGCGGGCCTTTCCTAGCGCTCGAGTTCGTCGAGGGTGCATCGACGCTGGCCGACGAGATGGACGAGAAGTGCAGCGAAGGCAGCTGGTTTGACCTCGAAGAAACTCGAAGCACGCTGGTGCAGCTCCTCGATGCGCTCGCCGCAGCTCACGACAAGGGGATCGTGCACCGCGACATCAAACCGGAAAACCTCATGCTCCAACATGCGGCGGGCGACCCCTGGCTGCTACGTTTGGTCGATTTCGGGATCGCCAAGTTTCTCGAAGAGGGAGACACGACGCTCCACACCATCGGCACGCCGGTCTACATGGCGCCCGAGCAGCTCTACCGCCGGCAGATCGGTCCTTGGACAGACCTCTACTCCGTGGCCGTACTAGCCTGCGAGCTGCTGACGGGCCATACGCCGTTCTCCGACAACGCCATTCCGGCGGTGCTGAGACACAAAGTTGATCCGTCCTTCGACCCAGGTGCGGCTGTGCAGGCGCTGGGGCTCGGAGAACGTCACGCGGCCTTCTTCGGTAAGGCACTCGCAGCCGACCCGCAGCAGCGCTACACGTCCGTGGCGACGTTCAGAGCGGCGCTCCTGCCGCTGCTCACGGCGCCGGCAGGTCCCACCACGCCACCGCCAGCCGCTGTTGTGGCGTCCCGTCCGGCCCAACCGGCGGCGGAGCGCAACGCCGCTTTCAACAGCTGGCTGGCGCGCGAGGGGGCGCTGCTGGGTCTCGCGGCGCAGCCACGTGCTCCCAAGGCGGCTGCGAAAAAGACGCTGGTCGGACGCGGTGGAAAGAAGGAGCCCGATCCGTAGGAGCCGGACCGAACCTGGCCTTCACAGCGGCGGTGGGGGCAGCGTATTGGCAGGTGTGATGAGCTTGTCGACCGGGTAGCCAAGCGCCTTGATCTTCGCCAGCATCCGAGCCGAATCTCTGGCCGACAACCGTGGCGTCCTGCCCAACACCCAGAGATACTTCCCGGCGGGCTCGGCAACGAGCGCCGCGCTATAGTCCTCCGTCAAATCAACGATCCAATAGTCCCCATAGAAGGGCCGAAAAAACGACACCTCAAGGCGCGCACGAGCGTTCTGGTCCACCACTCGCGCCACACCGGCAGAGCGCGTCACGCCGCTCGGCTTCACGCATGTGTTGACCACGCCCACCCGTCCGTCCTCGCGCAACGTATAGTCGGCGGTGACGGTTACGCAGTCGGCATCCTCGAACCCATTCGGAAGACGATGGATCTCGTACCAACGACCGGCGTAACGGCCCAGATCCACGGCGTTCACAGTAGCGAGCGACGCGCTACCTGTTCGGTAGACCGGCTGTGGGGTGCAAGCGCAAGCGAAGCAGACGACGACTACGAACACGGAGCAGCATCTCATCATCGTCAACTCCTCGTTCAGCCGCCGTCGGCGAGCGCTGATCTTGCCAGATTGGCAAGCTGCTCGGGCGGCACCTCGCCCATCACGGCAGGGGGGGCATCCGACCTTCTGATGCGAATCCCACTTGATCTGCATAGCCACCGCCCCGCGAGCGGCCGATCACTGGGCTCAGTCCCTGCGCGCGCCACCGTACGCCAACGTCCAGGCTCCACACCATCATTTGGTCGCTATCGCGCCGACAGCGGCCTAGCATGCTTCCGTCACACGTGAACAGGAGTTGTTATGTATCGGTCATTTTACCGCTCGCTATCCAGAGCCTTGGTCTGTGCACTGGCCTGTGCTTGTGCCTTCGCGTGCCTGCTTCCAACGGTATCTGCCGCCCCGCTGGACGCCGCAGTCATCGACTACGAGGCGGGGTTGGTCGGCATTTTACAGAACGACAGCCGCTACGGCGCGGCGGGCACCGAGTTCAATGCATCGGACGTCGCGCAAACGAACAACGTCTACCCAGCTCAGCGCCTGTCTCTGCGCTTGCGGTTTCGAGCGCGCCACGAGATCCGAGCCACGTATGCGCCGCTCGATCTGACGACCCGGGCCACGCTCCCTAAAGACGTTGACTTCAACGGCGTCCAGTTTAAAGCCGGCGAAGTGATCGACTTCCGCTACCTCTTCGACGGCACACGGTTGACCTACCTCTATCACTTACACCGCACCGACCGACTCATCTTCGCCGTTGGCGGGCTCTTTCAGCTCCGGAACGCCAACGTCGCGATCAGCACCGCCAACGGCGAACGTCACGCCGAGGAGTCCGACATCGGCCCGGTGGGAGCGCTCTCCATCATGGCCCGCTATCAGCGGCCAAACGGGCTCTATGGTCAGCTGGACGCAGCGGGCTTCTCCACATTCGGAGTCCCCAATGGCCTCGTGGGTGCCGTTTGGGACATCGCGCTGACACTCGGCGTACCCGTCGCGCGAGGTACGGAGTTGACCTTCCGGCTACGGTACTACGGGGGCGGCGCAGACGTGCCAAGTGCAGACCTCAAGAACTGGGCGCAGCTCGCGTTCGCGACCATCGGACTGCGACTCGATCTGCCGACGTTGCTCCCATAGACGACAATCAACCAAGCGAGGCCTGGGCGCGCGCGCACCAAAATAGGACGGTCACTCACTGACCCCGAAGGCGCGGGGAGCGGCGAATCCAGACACTGCCACCGACGCCCGCGCCCACTTCCTCTTTCGACTCGCGGTAGCGACCAGCACCATAGACTGAATCACATACAAACGTGTTCCCATGTGCGTCAATCCATGTTGTATCCATGGAGTCCCCAGCGCTACTTCACGCAGCTGTTCAACACACACAGGTTACTCGCGCAGTGGCTGTTCTGCTTACACTCGACGCACGTGACGAAGCAGTGCCCGCTCTTGCACGCATTGTCGACTGCGCACAACACCCCGTTGTTCACCTTGCCGTAACAGCTCCCGGCATAGCAGTAGTTGCCGGCGCCACAGTGGCTATCCGTCAGGCCCGAGGCGCAGACGGTGCTGCAATGCCCACCGGTGCACTGACT
>JAGSHB010000081.1 GCA_023954815.1 Myxococcales bacterium
AGACCTCTGGATCCCCTGTTGGCCGGGTAGCGAGTCGGCGATTCACCTCGCCATCGCAGGGCGGCTCATCAGCGAAGGCAAGCACGACCGCGATTTTATCAAGCGCTGGTGGAATTGGCAGGATTTCATGGCCGACACGGGGTTGCATGCCTCGCTGAAGAGCAATGGATTCATCACCTCGGTGCCTGCTGACGACACCTTTGCCTCGTTTGAAAAGACCCTGACGGAGCTGTACGGCGCCTACACGCTCAAATGGGCCGCGGACCAAGCGCGCGTGCCTGTGCACATGCTCGAGAAGCTGTACGACATGGTGGTCTTTGCTGGGGACCGCATCACCTCCTTCTATTGGCGAGCAACGGCGGCGGGCAATCGCGGTGGTTGGATGGCGTCGAGTCGCACTGGACTGCTGTTGCTCTCGTTGACCGGCAACTTTGGCGGCGTCGGTGCCATGGGCGTGCATCATGGCCGGGTGATTTCGGTCGCGGGCAAGGGCCACAAGGCGACCGCTGGTGGCAAACCGAAGAAGATCGACGCCTGGAATGAGCTCTGCTGGCCGCCCGAGTGGCCCTTAGCGGCGTACGAGTTGAGCTTCTTGCTCCCGCACCTCTTGTCGGACACAGACTGGCAGAACAAATGGCGGAAAAAGGGCCTGAGCGTGCCGTCCAAGCTCAGTGTGTGGATCCCGCGGATGTACAATCCGGTGTGGATCAATCCCGATGGATTTCGCTGGATCGAGGTCCTGCGGGACGAGAAGAAGCTGGAGCTGACCTTCAACCCGTCGCCGACCTGGTCGGAGACCAACTGGTTCATGGACTACGTGCTGCCCGTCGGGCTGAGCGGCGAGCGCCACGACCAGCACTCCGAGCCGACCAACACCGAGGCGTGGGTGGGCTTTCGGCAGCCCGTGTTGCGTGTTGCCCTCGAGAAGTCAGGATGGAAGCCGAAGGACCCGGCCCGCGGCACGCTGGAGGCCCACATCAAGGCGGGGCTCGGCGAGATTTGGGAGGAGAGCGAGCTGTGGATCAACCTCGTGTTTCACCACGTAGATCCGGACGGCAAGTTGGGGATTCGCCAGTACTGGGAGAGCAAACGACATCCCGGCAAGCCAGTGACCGTGCCTGAGTACTTTGACGCGGCGTTTGAGCGTCTGCCGCGGTTGAAGAAAGCGGCGCGGCAGGCAGCGGCAGCGAAGGTGAGCAGCGCAAAGACGGAGCTTGACCGCTCGCTCGCATCGGTGGCCAAGGCCTATCCCTGCTACGATCTGATGCGGGACCGCGGCGCATGGACCGAGACGACCGGCGTGTACAAACAACACGAACACCATCTGCATATCGACGAAGAAAAGCAGACGGTCACCGCAAGATCAGGCCAGTTCTGGGGCGGAAAGGTCGTGCATCCGCTGCACACCGTGCAAACCGACCCCAAGAGTGCGCAGTTGTTCGTGGAGGGGCCCGATGGGCGGACGAACATCGGCGTCGTGGGCGAAGACGGCTCCTGGCACGAGGGATTTGGCACCCCGAGTCGCAAGTTGGACTTCTACGCCGGCTGGCTGAAGGACTGGGGATGGCCCGAGTACACCATCCCGATCTATCCGCGAACCGAGGCGCAGACCAAGGCGATGGTGCACATCGTTTCGCACGTGCACCATTCCTATATGACGGAGGAAAACGCATTTGCTTTGAATCCTATCTTTCGGCTCCCCTACAACATTCACACCCGCAGCGTGAACTCCAAGTGGTTGCTCGAGATCAGCCAGAACCACGCGCCGGTCTGGATGAACACGGCGGATGCGAAGCGTCTCGGCCTCAAGCGCGGCGATGCGGTCAAGCTGCGCGTGGTCGATACCCTCAGCGGCAAGGAATCGGGCTACTTCGTCGCGCAGTGTCAGCCAACGGAGGGCCACGCGCCGGGCGTTGTCGCCTGTAGCCATCACGCGGGGCGCTGGCGGGTCGTTAATCAGGTCGCGGTGAAGGGTTTCGAGCGACCCATTGGTGTGATGGGGATCGGCGCGCCGACGGCGGAGATTTCGGAGAAGGGCTCCCAGAAGAAGCTGCGCTACACCGAGGGCATCAAGCCGCGCACGGTGACGTCGACGAAGGAGTTTGGCGACAAGGGTTGGCCCTTTGCCGAGTTCAACAAGGATCTGGACAACATCAGCTGGGACGGTCTCACCGGCGTGTGGCAAAACGCGGTCCATCATCCGCACCCTGATCCCCTCAGTGGCATGCACTGCTGGCATCAGAAGGTGCTGATTGAAAAGGCAGGTCCGGAGGACAAGATCGGTGACATCCAGGTGGATATCCAAGCGACGTTCGATACCTACAAGGTCTGGCGCGACGAGCTGGCGCGTCCCGCTCCGGGCCCAGGCAATCTGCGGCGACCGGAACATCTCAAACGACCGTGGGTGCCGCTGACGCGCAGTGCCTATAAGATGAAGGGCTAATGGGGCAGGGGAGGCACTGAGGTGGACGCGACAGCACGCGCAAATCTGTACGGTTTCTTCGCGCGCCTCTTTGTGCGTGAGCTCGACGACGAAGCAATCGCCATGGTGACGGGCCCACTCGGGTTGGCGTTGCTCGAGCAATTCGCCGGTAGCGCTGAGGTCTCGGCATTGCAGGACGAAGACACACGTCAGGCCGTGTTTGACGCCGACTTTGCGCACATCACCATCGTCAACGTCGTGCCGTACGCATCGTTTTATGAGTCGGAGACGGCCGTCGTTGAGGCCAGCGCAACCACGCAGCAGTTCCTGAAAGAGATTGGGCTCGAGGTCGACTTGGCCGCCGCACGTTCGGTGTCGCCAGACCACGCGGGGATTCAGCTGGAGGTGATGGCGAAGCTCTGTGCGGCCGAGGCTGAAGCGATTGCGCGGCCAGATCCTGCGTATGCCGACAAGATCAGGAAGATTGGCCAGCAGTTCTTGCAGGACCACGTGGTCGGTTGGCTGCCGCTGTACTTGTTCGCGGTTGAGCGTTGCGCTCACACCCGACTGTATGGTGAGGCTGCGCGTGTCGCGATGGACTTTGTGGCGAGTGACCTGCAGTGGCTCAGCATGCCGGCGGCGCAGTCATGACCGTCGCGCCGGATGCACCGGGCGCACCAGCGGCATCAGCCGCACCGGTCACACCAGCTACCTTGGGCCTGCGGTTCGAGTCGTGCGTGCGTGCGGTCTCAGTCAGCGCCACTTGCGACGCGTGCGTCACGTCATGCCCGACCGGGGCCGTCGGCCTCGGTGGTGTTCGCGAAACCGTCGAGGTGGATCTCGCGGCCTGCACAGGTTGCGGTCATTGCGCGGCAGCCTGCCCGACGAACGCCTTCGATGCACCTTTCGATTTACGCCACGTGTTGCGATTCGCAGGACCAACGCTGCGTTGTGGCGAGGACGGGTTGCCCTGCATCTCGGCGCTGTCTGCCGAGGACATGCTGGTGTTGGTCTCTCGGACGAAACACCTGGTGATTGCGGACGAGCCCTGCGGTCATTGCCCGGGGATTCACCACCGGGCGCACGCCCGCGCTCAGCAGGCGAATCAGTTCTTGGCGGCCAGCGGCTTGCCGGGCAGCGTTCGCCTAAAGCAGTCCTCCCAGTCAACTGCCGTTACCGCTGCCGCTGCCGACGCCGAGTCGAACCCCAAGATGGCGGCAGGTCACGCGCCGGCCAGCGAGCGGCGTCAATGGTTCAAGTCCGTCGTGAAGAAGGTTGTGCCCGAATCGGTCCTGCGCCAGCCGGAACGACTCGATATGAGTCTGCTGCAGACGCCGTCCCCACGACGCCAGCGGCTTCTCGCCGTGTTGGCCCGGGCGAACGTGACCGAGCCGCCCGTTGCGGTGCCAGAGGAAGAGCTGGGCTTCATCTCAAGCAAGCAGCTCGATACGGAGACCTGCACTGCTTGCAGTATCTGCGTGCGCGTCTGCCCAACGGGCGCGCTGCAGGCTGACCGTCGGTTTCGTGAGCTGTCGTTCGACGCAAGTCAGTGTGTGAAATGCCGTCTTTGCCACGATGTGTGTGCGCCCAACGCGCTCACCCTCGCAGATCAGACCTCCCTGGCCGCGCTGGTCGTATCTGCTGAGCGAGAGGCCGGTCCGCAATCGCTTGGGCGGCTACAAACCCGGTCATGTGCCGAATGTGGCGCGCGGTACAACGCCGCCGCCGGTGGTCGGGGGCTCTGCCCACGGTGTGTCGACATGGAATTGGAAGCCATCGAGCTATCTCGGAGGTCACGATGAACGGCGGCGGGCAGTTTGATGAATTGGCGGCGACATTGGTGGTGCCCGCGCAGTGCGGTTTCTACATCACGAAGAGTGAAATCATCATGTTGGCCAACCTCGAAGACGGCAGCCTGCGGGTTAACGAGCGCAAGCGGATGCTGGCTGACGTGTTGAAGTCGCCAGATACCTTGGCGGGGTTGGAGGCTGTGCTCCGGCGGCTACTCGCGCTCTGTGAACTGCACGCAGAGCGCTATGCCGGGCTCGCTGCGGCCTTTCCTGCCATGGCAGCTGCCGTTGCGCCCTCGCTGTCGCGCGTGGCCGCAACCCAACGGCGGCTCGTCGACTTGTGCGAAGACTTGCAGGAAGAGGGCGAAGGCTAAACGTTGGGCGCCGGGTTGGGCGTTGGGCTGCTGAGTAGGACGTGTGGGACACGCGCCGAAAGTGACACCGGCTCAAAAACGGAACAGGCCCGCTCGGATGAACGAGCGGGCCTGCCGAATCAATTAACCTCCGCGGACGTGAAGCCCTAGGGAGCGAGCCTTACTTCGCCCAAACCTGGACCCAGCGCAGGTCGTCGTTCCAACGGCCCCACGGGCCTCCATAGTAGCAGAGGTTGGTGTTCGAGGAGCGAACCATCGACTGACCCCAACGGTTCCACAGCTGCACTTTGGCGACCGAGCTCGACAGCACAACGTAGCTGGCCTGCCCAACGACCCACCACGGCAGCTGGACCCGGCCCTGGCCGGCGCATACGGTCGCGATGGTCTTCGAGCCTGCATTGCAGTGCAGCAGGACCTTGACGCACGGCTTCACAGGGTTGTCTTTGGTCTCAGGGTTGCAGTCGTTGTCGACGCCGTCATGGGGAATCTCTTTGGCGCCGGGGTTCACGGAAGCGTCCTTGTCGTTGCAATCCTCAGCGATGCCGTAGCCGTCACCGTCCAAGTCGTCATCAGGCGTCTTGGCGTTGCAGTCGTTGTCCACGCCGTCGTAAGGAACCTCAGTAGCGCCGGGGTTCACCTTGGCGTTGTCGTCGTTGCAGTCATCGCCGTTGACCGACGTGCCCTTGGGCTGCAGGCATGCCACCACGGTGTCCGTGGGGTCGCCGTAGCCGTCGCCGTCGTTGTCGTAATAGAAGGTCTCAGGCAGCCAATCACCATGAGCCAAGTGAGCCGGCACCGACGCGCTGGCAACATTGAGCGTCAGGACTTTGCCCGACTTGCCTGCGGGATGGCAGATGTCGACCTTCTTGGCCTTTCCGTTGCCAGCAAAGGCAGTGGAGCTGAAAGCGAGGCCGAGCGCCACAGTTGTCAAAATAAGTAGACGAAGTTTCATCGGAAGTCTCCAAGAGGGGCGCTTGGGGGGAGAGCCGGTTATACGATGCGTGGGAACTTGGCATGCAGTACGAGCTCATGCAAGATGTTTCTGTGAGATATCTTAGATATTAGGTTGTTCGGTGCCGAAGGGCTATCATCGGTCGTTGGTCGGCGAGCACCGGCTTCGCGCTTAGCCGCCCACCGCGTCCGTAGGGGCGTGGGTCCCCCACGAGTGCCTTCGTTCACCTGAAGCCGCTCTTTGCACGCAGCTTCAGTACAGCCGGCAGTTGGCCAAGGCGCAGGTGGGTGTCGGCGTGCGTTGGATGATGGACTGCCGGTGCGGTAGCGGCGCCACGCTGAACATCTGCTGTGGGTAGCGTCGGCCCAGCTCACCCCGGCACCCCGATCGGCTTGGTGTGAGCTAAGCTTGGTGTGAGCTAACGCACATGGCGGAGGATGATCTTGCCGACGGCCCGGCCCTCCATGCTGCGCGCCCATGCTTCCGGCAGCGCGTCCGCATCGAATCGGCTATCGATCAGCACCTTCAGCCGCCCGTCACCGAGGCGCTCCATCAACTGAGTCAGATTTGCGGCGCTCGGCTTGAGCATCACCAGGTGGACCGATGGGCCCGGCAGCAGGCGACTGGTGAGCGACGCTAGGATCTCCTTTCCCGATGGGAACGGGGACCGGTAGCTGCCCGACTTCTTCAGCCATGGGCGACATGCGTCCAAGCCGACGCCAACCGTGTCGTAGATGAGGTCGTAGGGGCCGCACCGGCTGTAGTCGCTCTCGTTGCGATAATCGATGACGTCATGGGCGCCCAGGCTGCGCACGGTCTCCACATTGGGCGTGCTGCAGACACCGATGACCTCGGCGCCAGTCTCCAGCGCCAACTGCACAGCCAAATGGCCGACGCCCCCCGAAGCACCGACGATGAGGACCCGCAGCCCGTTGCCACTGGCTGGCAGGCCCCGCTTGCCGAAGAGCCCCTGCCAGGCGGTCATACCCGCCAGCGGCACACCCGCCGCCTGCTCAAAATCGACGTTATCGGGCACATGCGCACACATATCTGTGCTCGCGACGGCAAATTCAGCCGCAGCGCCACCGCCCTTGGTGCCCAAACGCACGGCGAGCCGGTCGCCAATGCGCCAGCCTTGAACCCCACTCCCCACGGCATCGACCACACCGGCGCCGTCAAAGGTCGTCACCCAAGGGAACTTCATCGGCCGTAGCCACTTGAGCACGCCCTTCGCTAGCTTCCAGTCGATCGGATTGACCGAGCTGGCGTGCACCCGAAAACGCACTTGTCCGGGCGCGGGGCCAGGTTCTTCGATGTCGCTGTGTTGGAGGGCGGCGACGCCGTCGTAGCTTGTGACTTGCCAGGACTTCATTTCGGCGTTCTCCGTTCCGGGCCCATTCGGTACCGGTTAGTTCGGTGCCAGACGATTCGCAGATGGCCCCGTTGCGCTGCATGAGGACCCATCGCGCGAGCGCTCACGAGCCCTTGATGCACGTAAAGTAGGCAGGATCGCAGTTGGTCGCCAGGCAGGCGCTGCACTGATTCGACGCGGGATCCGCCGCACAACTCGCGATGCACTTCGACACGCCGCAGTGCCCCTTGTGCTCGCCAAAACAGTCCGAGCAGCTGTGCGTGACCGTGTACCCAGCCGACTGGAACTCGGTCGCGACACATGCGTTGATGCATGCTTTTTGTGCAGCGGCGCCTGCCTTCGCGAGACACCCCTTCTTCAAGGTGCAGTCGCTGACGATATTCGCCACCTTGGACAGCGCGCTGGAACCGGAGGTGAGGGTTTGCAGAAAGGACTGATCGGTGCTGGACGTACACCCGCCCTTGAGCGGGCTGATGCCGTCGATGCTCGGAGCGCCGCCATCCGACCCGCCGCTGCCGTCTGCCCAGTTGCTGCCGCTATCGGTCCAGCCGCCGCCAGCGTCCGAGTACGCATCCCAGTTGCCGCTACCGGTGTCCGACCAACCGCTGCCGTCGTTCCAGTTGCCGCTGTCGGTCCACGTGTTGCCGCCGTCAGCGTAGCCGCTACCGCTGTCGGACCAGGTGCTGCCGTCCGTCCAGGTGTTGCCGCCGTCTGAATAGCTGTCCCAGTTGCCGCTGCCGGTGTCAGACCAGGCGCCGCCGTCGTCGTTCCACTGGCTGCCGGTGTCTGACTCCGCGTCAGGAAAGCCGCCGCCCGCGTCACCCGATCCGCTGCCAGCATCAAACGCCGTTCCGGTATCCGTCTGGGCAGCGCCCGTATCCGTCTGCAGCGTCGTATCCGCCGCGCCAACATTGCCGTCTGCGCCGCCGCCGGTCGCTCCGTCCACTCCCGCCCCAGCGTCGGCGGCTGAGCCATCGAGGGATCCGCCGTCGTTTGTGCCAACAACGCAGTACTGATTTTGGCAGACGAGCCCAGAAGGACAGGCGCCGTCGCCGCCGCAGAACACCAGGGTGGTTGTCGCGTTCGTCGAGGTGCCGCAGCCGAAGCCGATGAGCACCATGGCCAGTGATAGGGCGAGTGGTAGATTTGAGATTTGGCGCATGGTTCTCCTCGCATGAGGCGGTAGGGGTGCCACATCGGGGCTGCCGAATACAAGTTGGCGCGCCAGCATGCGATCCGCTGCTCACAAATTGCGCGGGCCATCATAGCCATCGACGCCTCCGCCGACGCGCTTCGGCGTTATCCGCTGCAGTCGGTGGCGTTCATGTGTGGTCATGCGGCTCGCAACGGACTGGGCTAAGGGGGCGGCGGCGCCGACTGAACTGGCGGCAAGATGGCGTCCGCCAGTTTCAGCCGCAGAAATTCGGCCAACGATGGTGTCCACACCTGATCGGGCGCAGTCACGCAGAGGCGGCGAATCATCGACTCCGGCATTCCGAGAGCGCGGAGTCGTGTGACATAAGGCGAGTAAGCCGCACAGCTTTGTGCCGACACCACGGTCTCGCGATGCAGGCCGATGACTGTACCCTCGTGAACGGCTACATGGGCGCCCGAGAGCCAGGCGACCACGCATGCGCTTTGGCACTCCCCGTAGGCAATTGTATTGAGCTTTCGATTCTTCACGAGGTCGCCCAGCGCAATGCCTGCTTTGCTCCAGCCTCCAGGACTGTTCAGCACTAGGGTTGTCGCGTGACCCCTTTTCAGCTCATTCGAGACCAATTCGACTGTCGTTTCACTCAAAAATCCCGTGATGTACAGATGAGTCTTCTCCGTGGATTCCCAGGTCACCTGGCCTGGAAGCGCCAAACCGTACAGCGATCCCGTGATGACAGACTCAGCCCCCGGAGCGGCCAGCCACCCGAGGAGATAGAACGGAAGCCAAGTCACAATGACGAATCCCCGCAACGCCACGACGGGCGTACGCCGCCGCGCGAGACGCGCCACGACGCGCCGCGGAATAAGGCGCCAGATGCCCACTATCCACCAGACGGCGATGGTCTGCGCGACTGCAAACTGGGCCACTAAAAGGCCCCGGAGTATCGGCTGAGACAGCTCAAGCCCCCAATTGCGTATCGCAACATCCACTGCGTGTAGAAGGAGATACGGAAGGAGTCCATTACGTACAACCGCTTGCACCACTGGCGTTTCACCACGCCAGTGGCTAAGCCAAGCTTTGCGGAGTCGCCCGGACGACGGGTTTGTCTGGGTTGGCAGCACATCGCCGGCTGGGTTCGGTTGCGGTTGATCGGATGTTTCTTCTAGGGGCTCATCGGCAGTCGGGTCCTCACGTAGCTCCACTGGCGTATCGAGAAGTTCGAACGTGTGATCTGCCGAACCATCAGCCAAGATGCGCTGAGCGTCTTCGAGATCGTCCGACGACACCCACACGCTGATTTCGCCGAGGCCCACACCACTGCCGCCGAGCAGTCCCGCGCCTCCGGCGTTGTTCAACCAGGAAGCAATCCCAGCCTCCGACAGTCTTGCTTCGGCCATCTGGGCCTGATGGAGCAGGGCGTAGGTAGCACACGTCACCGGGCTGTTTGCCATGAGGAACTCTCTATGGTGGTTCGAGTCGGGCACAAGTGGGGCTCGTCAGGGTTGTTGCTACGTTACCATGACCCATACCGGTGTGGGCGTCGGCTGGGCTCAATTGCTGGCCGCAGCCGGCTACTCACTGTGTGAGCGTGAGCACTCGACAAATCGGCACGACGTTCCACCCTGCCGACCGCCCCCAGACTCTGGCATTATCATCGTCCACCCTTCCAGGACGCCCTATGCACAAGCACGCAGGTCTCATCGCACTCATCGCGGTGCTCACTATCGCCGCCTGCACCACCGACCCAGTCGAGTCAGCCAGCGGGGACACGCCGCGTCGCGTTCTCCTCGTCATCGCCGATGACCTGGGGCTCGATCAAGCCTCGATGTATGCCGATGTCGCCACCGGCGGGGTCTCCAACGCAGACCGAATCTACCCCAACATGCCCAACATCAAGGCGCTGTGTTCTGCCGGCGTGCGCTTCACCAAGGCTTGGTCTGCGCCGACTTGCTCGCCCACCCGCGCGACTATGCTCACCGGGCGCTACGGCTTTCGCACCGGCGTTGGCTGGGCGGTGACCAAGAAGACGAACCTGCCGCTGAGCGAGACCACCTTGCCCGAGCTGCTCAGCAAGGTGGGGGTGCAGCACGCCAACATCGGCAAGTGGCATCTCGGCACTGAAGACGCCATCGGCGGGGATAACGCGCCAACGGCGGCGGGCTGGTCCCACTTCGCCGGCACGCTCGACGGCGTGCTCACCGACTACGAGAGTTGGCAGCGCACGGTCGACGGCAAGACCGCGGCCACCAACACCTACGCCACCACAGCCAACGTCGACGACGCCATCACGTGGCTCGGCCAAACGGACCCGAGCAAGCCGTGGCTGCTCTGGCTGGCCTTCAACGCACCGCACTCGCCATTTCACGTGCCGCCGAGTGGCCTGCACACCGTCCAAGGCCTCACGCCGGCCGGCATGAAGAAAGATTCGATCCCGTACTATCGTGCTGCCGCCGAGGCGCTGGATACGGAGTTGGGGCGCTTGCTCGCGTGGATTGACGCCAACGTCGACGGGCCGGTGGACATCATCTTCATCGGCGACAACGGCAGCCCCTCACAGGTGGCCACGGCCCCCTTTACCGCGGAGCACGCCAAGGGCTCGCTCTATCAGGGTGGCGTGCACGTGCCCCTGTGCATCTCAGGCCCGTCCGTCAAAGATGGGGGGCGCAGCCATGACGGCTTGGTGGGGGCGGTCGATCTATTCGCGACCATCCTGGGGCTCTTCGACACGGCGCCGCCCAAAGATGGCCCGGTGGTCGACGCGGTGAACCTCGGCAGCATCCTCGCGTCCAAGTCGGCAGCCACTGTGCGCACCTGGTCCTACACGGATTCTTTCGGCAGCGCGGGGCGCGATGGTGGCGGTCGCGGCAAGGCCATCACCGACGGCACCTTCAAGCTCATCGTCTTCGAAGAGGGCACCAAGGAGTTCTACAACATCTCCACCGACCCGCACGAGACCAAGAACCTCCTCGCTGGCACCCTGGAACCCGCCGCGCAGACAGCCCACGACACCCTCACAGGCCAGCTGGCGGCCTTGAAGTAAGGCAGTTGGGGCGGCGGTCCATTCATCGCCAATCGTCCCAGAGGCCGCGCAACGGCCGATCAGTCGTTGAACCCCCTAATGTGCCTTCGAGCCTCAAAGACGCCGCTGTGGGCCTTGCAGGGCCTAATCCGGGCATTTTGCCTCGAAAAAGCGGCTAAAAACCGCTTCGTGGGCGCAAGAGTCCGCGCGATACGATCTCTAAGGAATGAGTAAAACCTTTCCAAAGTTCTCCCGATCATGGAGAATTCGATGGGCTTCTGGCGCGTTGTCAAACGGCACCGTCGCGTGAACGACCGGCCGAATCACGCCCTCGCTCCACAGCTCCATCAGCTTGCGGGTCCAGCTGCCGACGCGGTCGCGCTCGTGCCACATGTGGCCCATGTTCACGCCCATGACGCCGTTGTTGGTGTTCATCAGGCTGATCGGGTTGACCTTCAGCCACGGCACCGAGCTCATCGTGCGCATCAGCTGGAACATCGAGCGCTTGTTGCCCGTCGCGTTGGCCGACATACCGAAGCAGATGATTCGCCCACCAGCCCGCAGCAGGTCCAGGCCCTTGCCCCAGGACTCGCCACCGACCGGGTCCAAGATGAGGTCAAACCCGTCTTGATCCTTGAGCACCTCGTGAAAGTCCTCGTTGCGGTAGTCCACGACCTGGTCGTAGCCGCGCTCCAACAGAAACGCGTGCTTACCCTTGCTCGCCGTGCCCACCGCATAGGCGCCGCGCCACTTCAGCAGATCCAGGGCCATGAGGCCGACCCCACCGCCAGCGGAGTGCACCAGCACCCGATCGCCTTCGCGGACGCGGCCCATGATCTCCAGCATCATCCAGCTCGTCAGCCCGGTGACGGGGATCGAGGCGGCCTCCACCAAGTCCTTGTCATCCGGTACTTTGGCTAGCTGCGCCTGGTGGCAGATGACCGCTGAGCTGTTGCCGCCAAAGCGGGTCAGCGCCACCACGCGGTCGCCCTCGGCCCAATCCGTTACGCCAGGACCGACCGCATCGATGACCCCCGAGACTTCGTAACCCACCACCGCAGGCAAGGGCGGGGCGTCGGGGTACAGGCCCATGCGCGCCATGAGGTCAGCGAAGTTCACGCCGGAAGCAGCGACCTGAATGCGAACCTCTTCGTCACCGGGCGTCGGGTCTTCGGTTTCGCGTACGTCCAGCACGCTCGGGTCGCCAATCTTCGGGATCCAGATCTGTCGCATAAAACGGCTCCTGACGCGAAATGACGCGCCGCGTTGAAGGGGTGGGGACACCACCAAAGCACGCGAACTCGTCTGCGCAAGGGGCTGTTGAGACTAGTACCCTTTGAGCCGCACCATCTTGACCAACCAGCGGTACATGGCCTTGTGGTCAAAGGGGTTCAGGAGGCCGGGCTTGTCGCCGAAGAGGTGGCCGACTTCGTCCATGTGGTCCGCGGGCACGCACCCCAAGAAGGTGCCCCATTTCGCATCTTTCACCCGCACCAAACCATCGTTGGGCTGGGGTTTGAAGACGTTGTTGTCAATCGCCGCCTCCGCTAGAGCGAGCAGCGGCTCGATGGGGTCGGTGTTGTACTTGAGCTTGACCACAAAATCGTGGCCTTCATCCGGTTTGCAATCGGCCAGGGCGAGGGCGTGACCGCTACGGCCCGTGACGGAGTAGTAGGCCACGCCGGGCGCGTTGGGGTTGGCCTTGTTGAACGCCTTGGCCTGGGCAGTGCTGAACTGCTTGAGCGCCGTCGAGACGCTGCTGGTCTTGCCATCTTGGGTGTAGACCGGCTTGCCGATGAGCTTGACGATGGCGTCGATGATGGCTTGAGCGCTGGGGTAGGGCACCAGCTTCAGTACGATGTCGGCGATGGGGCTGCCGTGGTGCGGCGTGGCCACGGTCACCACGGTGGCGACCAACTCCGGCGCGTTGTGAGCGACGTAGCGTGCGTCCAGCCCCCCTTGGGAATGGCCGATGATGTTGACCTTCTTGTGGCCGGTCTTGGCTAAGATCGTCTTGATGTGGCCGAGTAGCGCCTTGCCGCGGACGGTCGAGCTATTGAAAGGGTCAACCGCGGGTGTGAAGACGTTTTTTTCGCCCATCTTCTTGTCGAGATCCGCTTTCACCCCAAAGAAGTAGGTCGCAAAGTCCAGGCCAGCGAATTTGTCGACGCCGAAGAAGCCATGGGCCAGCACGATGGGGTAGGGCGCTCCGAGTTTTACCGGTGCTGCTGCGTCGGGAGACTGGCTATCCATCGGGTGGGTTGGCGTGTCGGCTGGACTGCTGTCGCCATCCTGAGCGTCCGTCGCGTCGTCCTTGGCGCCGGCCGCATCTGCTTGTGCATCGACGAGCGTATCTTCGGGCACCCCTACGTCGCGGTTTGCTGCGTCTTGCGGATCCAGTCCGTCGAGATCCACGACATCGCCCAGTTGTTGGCTGTCGCCGGTTGCAGATGCGTTCGCAGGGTCATCCCCCACATCGTCGCCGCTGCACCCTGTCACGGCGCCGAATAGGAGTACGCCGACCACGAGAAGAATCTCGAGCCCTACGCCGCCTGTCGCACCACGCACGGTCACTTGCCCGCCTTCTTCGTTGCGGATGCGGAGCTGGGGGCGATACGCGCTAGATCCCGCTGCATATCGGCCAGCGCGCCATTGACGAGTTTGCCGAGCGCCCGGGCCGCTGCTGCCGGCGTCGCCGATCGTGCCGCACCTGTCTTGCGCCACGACCGCTGCCAGAGCACAGCGCTCGTACGGAAGTCTCGCAGGGTCATTTGCAGCGCCAGCCGCACCCGCCATGGCCCCTCGCCATGGGCGCCGGTGATCACCTCGAACGCTGTAACCCGCCCCCGCAGCACCCACTTTGGCGACCGCGTGCCCAGATCCCGCACCACGCCGTCAAAAAGGCGGGCCTGGATCAACGCGCCCATCGCGGCAGAGCTGATGAGATGTTGCGGTCGACTCGCCCACAGATCCCGCGCGCTGTACTTCAACTCCACGTCGGAGCGCCGCAAGACCATGCCAACGCGGTCGTGTACGGCCGAAGCCTGAAACACGGGCACCTGCACGGCGCCGGCCCAAGCCAGCACCGGCTTTCGATTGACGGCCGCCGCCGTCGGCAATGTGTAGTAGCGGCGATTGTCCTTACGCGCTGTAAAACAGCCCGTCAGCGATAGCGTCAATGGCAGGACCACCAACAGCAAAATCCCCGGTCGCTTCATTGGGTCCCGTCGCCTCATTTGCCCGTCTCCCGCCCGCGCAGCAATAGCGCAGGGTCGCGCGCCAAATCACGGGACAACGCCTTGAGGTCCTCACTGGCAGACCGCAGGTGCTTCAGCGTCTTCAGCGCATCATCACGACCACCACGCACCGCCAACTCCACGCTCGACAGCAGCTTGCGCACGCTATCGAGCATCTGCCGCACACTGCGAATCGCGCCATCGACGCCCTTGAGTGGGCCTTGTAGATCCACCCGCGACACCGCTGTCTCAATCTTCTTCAGTGCTGACTCCGCCGCCGCGATGGTCTTCGCCAGGCCACTGATATCCACGGCTTTCAAGATCCGGTCGACCTCGTCAAAGGCTTTGCCACTACGCACGGAGATGCCGCGCACGAGCTCCTGCGTTCGACCCAGCGTACGCGTGCCGGCGTGACTGAGCCGCACCGCGCCTGTGCCCGCGTCCTCGATACTGCGCACGCTCGCCAATAACGCCGGGCGCAAGTCCACCACCGCGCGATTGCTATTGCGAACCAACTCATCGGTGTGATCGATCAGCCGCTCCAGGCGCTTGCGGTTGCGATCGCTCGACCACCGGATCAGCTGATTGGTCAACGTCTCAAACTTGACGCGAATGGCCTCGGCCTCGCCTGTGATGCGATCGGTGAAGCTCATCCCTGCCGGCAGCAAAGCACCCACGGGCACACGCCCAACCCGTGGATCGCCGGCTGTGAGGTTGATGGTTGTTAGACCGGTCAACGCAGACGAATCGAGCCGCGCCTCCGTGCCTTTGTACAGCGCAGTGCCTGGTTTTAGCGCCAGGGTCACCTCGATCGCCGTCGGGTCGTCGTCGGCGATGCGCAAGCCATGCACCCGCCCCACACGCAGCCCCTGGTACTTGACCTGGCTGCTGTGCTCCAGCCCGCTCACCGACTCCTTGAACCGCACCGTGTACAGGTCGACCTCGGCCAGCAGGGAGCGGCCAAGCATACTCACCACGGTGATGCCGAGGATCGTCAATCCCACGACGATAAACGCCCCCAATCGCGCGCGCTGTGCCGGTGTGAGCGTCATGATTGGGCTCCCGGCTCTGAGCCGCCAAGGGCACGCCATACGTTGAGTTGAGCGTCCATCGCGTCCTGCTCCGTCTCTTTACGCGCAAAAAACGCATGCACGAGCGGGTGGTCGGTCTCTTGTACCTCACGGAGCGGTCCTTGTGCGATGACCTTGCCCTGATCGAGCATCGTCACCCGGTCGGCGATGCGCGCAATACTCGGCAATTCGTGGGTCACCACCACCATCGACATCCCAAATCTGTCGCGCAGATTGAGCAGCAAAGAGTCCAGCGCCGCCATGGAGATAGGGTCGAGACCCGCCCCAGGTTCATCGCAAAATAGCACCCATGGATCCGTCGCAATCGCTCTCGCCAACGCCGCTCGCTTCTTCATGCCGCCCGATAGCGCTGGCGGCATCAGGTCCATTTTGTCCGCGAGATCGACGAGATCGAGCTTCATGCGCACCATCTCGTCGACGACTACCCGTGGCAGCTCGGAGCGCTCGACGATCGGCAGAGCCACGTTGTCGCGCACACTCAAGCCGTTGAGCAGCGCGCCCGCTTGAAAGAGCATGCCGACCCGCCCAAGTACCGCATTGCGCTCCGGTTCATCGGCGGCCTTTAGATCGACACCCAGCAGCGAGACATCCCCGCCGGCTTGCTGATACAGCCCGATCATGTGCTTGAGCAGCGTCGATTTACCACAACCCGATCCGCCCAGGATGACGTGTATCTCCCCGGGCATCACGCTGACGTCGACGCCGTTGAGCACCGTGCGCGCCCCATATTTGGCGATCAACCCGTGAACTTCCACGGTCGGCCGATCTGAAGGCCAGCGCGCGCTCGTCAATTGTGGGTTGGCCGTGGACTGCATCGGTTATCCGCCAAAGTAGAAGATGAGACTGGCGAAGGCGTCCGCCACCACCACGGCGAAGATGCCCGCCACGACGCTTGAGGTCGTGCTGCGACCGACGGCATCGGCGCCGCCGCGTGTGGTCAGGCCGTAGTGGGCGCCAAGCAAGACAATAAGCCATGCAAATACGACACTTTTGATCAAACCCGTGAAAATATCCTTGAAGACCACGATCTCGATAGTGCGCTGGATGAAGCTATCCGGCGAGACGTTCAAATAGGCAGCTGCAACTAAAAAACCGCCTAAAATACCGAGGGCATTGGCAAAGATCGTAAGCAAGGGCTGCACAATTGTGATCGCAATCACCTTTGGAACAACAAGTAATCTCACAGGATGAAGGCCCATGGTGCGCAGCGCGTCCACCTCTTCGGTGACGACCATGGTGCCGAGCTCTGCCGCCGTCGCTGCGCCTGTCCGGCCGGCCACAACGATGGCCGCCATCAGCGGCCCAAGCTCGCGAAGCAGACTGACCACGATGAGATCGACCACAAAGATATCTGCGCCGAATCGCCGCAACTGTGCCGCGGACTGCAGCCCCATGGTCGCGCCCACCAAGAAGGCGATAAGGCCCACCACGCCCAGCGCGCGGCTCCCCATCGCCGCCATCTCGTAGGCCAGTAGACCGGGTCGCACACGAAAACGCCCGGCGATGGTCATCAAGGTGAACCACGCGGCGTCGGCGCAGAGCAGCGCAAAGGCCGTCAGCATGTTGACGGCACCCTCCACCTGACCACCGAGACGTGCGGTCATCGACGGCACCGGCGGAACGTGCCGCACATAGCTGGGTAAGGCCGGGAACATGGCCAAGGTGCGTTCAATCTCTGGGCGTGCGCCTTCGACGTGTAGTGTCTTCCCCGCTTCCTTTGCCTGCCGCGCAACCAACGCCAGCCACGCCACGCCTGCGCTGTCGATGTGCTCGACCGTCGAGAGATCGACCACCAGGGGCATCTCACCGCTCAGGTCCGGCCGCTTCAACGCAGCGACGGTTTCGACCGTGAGGTGTGAGGGTAGCTGCAACGGAGGCTCCCAAAGGTAGAGACGACAAACGAGCCCTGCCGCGAACTTCGTGGCACGAACAGGGTAGCGCAGATTTCGGGCACAGCGTACCAGACGGGTGGCTAGGCACTGCTTGTGCACTATCGCTACCCATCCTAGGCATTCCGTGGCACTTGTACCGGCACTAGTAGTCGCATTTTCACCAGCATGGGACTCAAGCGATGGAGCCATCATGATTCACGGAACCGTCGCGCCGAAATTCGCGCCAGTGAAAGCGGTGCTGGAACGCCATTTTGCTGAAATGGGCGAAGTTGGCGCGTCGATCTGCGTGATCCACGAGGGCGAGACCGTCGTGGACCTATGGGGTGGCATCGCTGACCAGGTAACGGGTACGCCGTGGCAGGCCGATACGCTGGTCAATACGTTCAGTGTCACCAAGGGCGCCGTCGCCCATGCTCTGTTGCGGCTGGAAGATCGCGGCGAACTCAACCTCGACGACCGCGTCAGCGAGCACTGGCCCGAATTTGCCGCCAATGGCAAGGCGTCGATCACCCTGCGGCAAGTCCTCAACCACACCTCGGGCGTCATCGCCATCGATCGGCCGTTGAGCCTCGACGACGTGCTGGCCTGGGAGCCGGTGGAGCGCGCCCTGGCCGCCCAGGCGCCGCTGTGGGAGCCCGGCACGGCGCAGGGGTATCACGCAGTCACCTGGGGCATGATGGTGCGGGCCATCGTGCCGCGGATCGTTGGCAGGAGTGTCGGCACAGTGCTCGCTGAGATCGCCGAGCCGCTTGGGGCGGACGTGTTCGTTGGGTTGCCCGAGTCCGAGCTACCACGCTGTGCCACCTTGGTGCAGATGAAGCTGGCGAAGAGCCTCTCCTCGCTTGCCAGGGCCATGGTGGTTGGTGGTTTGGACGGCAACTTCTTCCGCAACACGTTGCTGCGACGCAACTCACCTGGCGCAAGGGCGGTGGCCAACCCGAAGTCCTTGGGGGCGCTCGGATTGACCAATTTTGATCGCAAAGAACTGCGCATGGCGGAGCTGCCATGGGCCAATCTGCACGCCAGCGCGCGCGGGTTGGCTCGCTTGTATGCCCCGCTTGCTGGCGATGGCGAGGCCTTTGGGGTGCGCACAGTGTCGCCTGAGGCGGCGGCACGGCCCAAGACGCCGCAATCTTGGGCAGAGACCGACCTTACGCTGAGGAAACCGCTGGGGTTCTCGCAAGGGTTTCTCAAGGAGCAGCCAACGCTGTTCAGCCCAAACCCTGGCTGGTTGGGGCACTCTGGCACCGGCGGTGCGCTCGGCTATGCCGATCCCGACGCGCAGCTGAGCCTGGGGTACACGATCAATCGCATGCGCCCGAATTTGCGCTCGCCGACAGCGCTAGAGCTGTCGCGCACGGTGTACGCATGCCTGGGCACACCCGTGAAAGGGCAGGGGTAGGTCAGGGTTGCGCCAGGGCGCGGCTGTCCGTAGCTTCGCCGCCTGTCACGCACCACCAGGAGAGCCGGTATGCCGCGTTTCTTGCTCCGATTTGTACTCGTTCTGACCTGCATGGTGACCGCACTTGGTGCTGTTGCTGCCGGCTCTGCTTCTGCCGCGCCCGCCATCGCGTGGAATCAGGGGATCAAGTGGGTGCCGTTCGACACGGCGTTGAAGCGGGCGAAGACAGAGAACAAGTCCGTATGCGTGGTCGTCTACGCTGACTGGTGCCCGAAGTGTCGCTCCCTCGCGCCGAAGTTCGGCGAACAGCCCATCACAGGCGCCGCCAGTGACGTCATCATGGTGCTGCAAAATAGCGACGAGCGCCCCGAGTGGCTGCGCAGCCGCTTCGGAGATCTGGGCAACTACGTGCCGCGGGTCTTCTTTCTGAAGCCAGACGGTTCCGTGAATAAGGCCATCACCAGCGGCAACGATCGGTTTCCATTCTTCTATCGCGCCAGCGAGGCCGCCAAGCTCGCATCGAGCATCGGCACCGCGGCCAAGGCCGCTGGTCCCGCCAAAGTCGCCGTCCCGCAACCAGCCGCTGCACCCGCGGCGGTCGCTGTCGCACCCGCCGCGCCCGCTGCACCCGCCGCAGCAACCACAGCCGGATCCGGCAGTCTCGCAGGCTCATCTGATTTGCCGATTCTGGCGTTGCTCGCCGCGTTTGCGGTAGCCGCAGTCTGGTTCGTGAGCCGCAAGGGCGATGCTTCCTAGCGTCTAAAACCGATGTCGTCGCGGAGGAGGTTTTTACCACGGCCGGAACGCCCCTTATCGGGCGTTTGTTTCATGTGAGTCAGACTGTTAGACACAAAGGTGTAAGCGATTTCTTCACGATCAGTGAGCGCGTAGCAAACGCTCAATCCGCGGTGCACGTCTGGGCGCGTGTCTTCGACAGCAAGCGCTTGCAGAAAGATATCAATGGCCCCCTCTGGATCGCGATCCACGGCCAATATTGCCCACCCATAGTCCACTAGCGCTTGTGCATCTCCAGGCGCGTCTTCCACTCGCCGTGCGCACCGCTGCAGCAGCTCCTGTTGCCGTCGCTGGGCGCCGCTTTGCGTGCCGTCGGAGCCGGTTTGCACAAACTGGCGAAGGGCATCCCGGCGCTCCTCATCCAACACCGCAAATCGCAGGGTGAGCGTCTGCTGGTTGGAGCGGCCGGAGGGCATGGCTTTGGTGCAGTGGGCATCGATAGCAAATTCGGCGTCGGTGTCGTGATGAACAAGCACCAACGCCACGGCTTGCCCTGTCAGTGTGCGCTCCTTTGAACGCATGGTCAGCGGCACCTGTTCAAGGCACTGCTTCATCAGTCGTTTCAGTCGCTCGCCGGTACTTGGGCGCACGCGAATCACCACGGCGTCGAGATCGGTCCGGCGTTCGGGTTCTAGCGCTCGCGGCTCAGGCTCGCGCCGATGCCTATTGCGCTGTGAACTTGGCGGTAATTTCGGGCCACCGCTACGCCCCCAAGGAGAGTTGGTGACGCGATCATGCCGCAGGTCGGAGGCGGATTGCACACCGCTGAAAGATGGCTCTCGCTCGTTCTCGGAGAAGCCAGCCTCCTGCCTTGGGCTCGATCTTCGCCGGGGCCCACGACTGAGCCCGGCATCCGCACCGGTCGCTGGGACTCCGCGAGAACGTGCCGGATTTGGGGTCAGACCGCGCGGCCGGGCGTGTCCAGGAGAACTTTGGTCTCGGCCAGCGCGAGGCGGCAGGTCGTCTGACGGGACCTGTTCGGCCATGGCCTGCAGCTCGTCTTCGCTGATTGAGGAGACGAACGCATCCCAAACCCGTTGTGCTGGGGGTGGCATAGGGAAGAACTCAACGCCGATACCGGGTGGCTGACTGCCACGTTCCGGTGAAACCCGTCGAATTTGGGCCAACAGCGCGATGGGCGCGGAGCCCGGCACGTGCAGCCGCAATTGGATGACCCGTTGCACCTCAAACTTGACTTCGGACCTTACAAATACACCGTTGCGGGACAGATCCACTGTCTCGCATGCAGTCCAACCCTCCTTCGTTCGTACTTCCACCTTGAGCGCCACAGCGTGCCGGGTGAACTGCCGTTGATGGTCTCGCATGAGGCTCCTAATCCGTCACCCAAATCTAACCCATTCATGCTTGAAAATGCATCCCGTCCACGCCAATCGGCGTACCCCGGCGAACAGATCGCGTGCGTCTCCTTGTGATGGTGGGCTCCGCTGGCTAGCCTCGCCGCATGATGAGACGCATTTCGAAGCTTGGCCTGCTGCAACGGCTGCTGCCCCTCGTGGCCGTGCAAGCCCTGATCGCGCCCATGGCCTACGCCAATGGTCTCTTGGTGGCGGGGGACACGCAGGGCATCAAGGTCGACGGCTGGGCAGGCTTTTTGGATATTGACCTCCTCCTCAATTTTCTCAGCGCGTTGGTGCTCGCTGCGGTCCTGTCGCTGGTGGTTGGCTGGGGGCCCAAGCCCCGTCGTCCGCTGGAACGGATGTCCGGCGCGGCGGCGCCCCTGGTGCTGGTGCTCTACGCGGTCGTTGGCGCGGTGATCGGCACTGTTGTGGTGCACTACGGCATGGGCGTGGGCTTGGTTGTCTTCGGCATCGGCGGGCTCATGCGTTTTCGGTCGAATATGGCCACACCGGAGTCCACGGGTAGGGTTATTTTGGCAACGGTCATCGGCCTGTGCTCGGGGATGCAGTTGCCCCACGTTGCCGTCACCGCCACGGTGTTTACGTTCGTGGTGCTCGTCATCTTTAGTCGAACCGTCTCGTATCGCTTGCTCGTCAAGGGGCTCGCCCCGGAGAACTTAGCGGCGGCCGCTGCCGCGTACCGCAAGATCCTGATGGGAGCTGACTGCGCCATCGTTGGCGAGAAGAAGAGCTACATCAAAGGGCAGGTCGCTTTCCTACTTCGAACCCGAGCGGACCAAGATCCAGACGAGCTGGTTCGTCTCATTGCCGCTGAAATTCCTGAGGAATTACGGGGTGGAGTCGATTGGGATATCGGCTAGTCGTGTTCTGTCCATGCGGGCGATGTAGCGAGTCGACAGTTCCTCGGCGTTGCGTCATGATGAGCCAAAGGACGCTTCCCTACGATGAGTTCATCTCGCCTCAACAACGAGCCTGAGCAGCTTGAATTGCTTCACCGCGTCGGCATCGCGCTGACCGCGGAGCGCAATCGTGATCGGCTGATCGAACTCATCCTCATCGAGGCTCAGAAGCTGTGTGATGCCGACGCAGGATCGCTGTACCTGCGAACCGATGACGACCAGCTGCGCTTTGTCATCATGCGCACAACATCGCTCGGGATCGCGCTCGGCGGCACCACAGGCAAGCCCATCAACCTGCCGCCGATCCCGCTCCACGATCCGTTGACCGGGACTCCGAACCACGAGAATGTTGCCAGCCATGCAGCCCTGCTGGGTCGGTCGGTTCACGTGCCAGACGCTTACGATGAAGCGCGGTACGACTTCGCCGGCACATACGCATTCGACAGGCGCAACAACTACCGCTCGACGTCGTTGTTCACCGTGCCACTGATCAACAGCGAGCAGCGTGTCATTGGGGTGCTTCAGCTGCTCAACGCCCGCCGAGGTTCAAACGGGGAGACGGGCCCGTTTTCGGAGAGCGATCGTGCCATTGTCGAAGCGCTGGCCTCACAGGCCGCCGTGGCGCTCGACAATCAAATGCTCCTTCAGGCTCAGCGGGACCTGCTCGAGAGCTTCATACAGATGATCGCTTCGTCCATCGACGCAAAGTCGCCTTACACGGGTGCACACTGCGAGCGCGTGCCCGAGTTGGTGGAGATGCTGGCGCAGGCTGTTTGTGACACCCACGACGGACCGCTGGCGGCGTTTTCCCTCGACGACGACCGCTGGTATGAGCTGAAGATTGCGGCGTGGCTGCACGATTGCGGCAAGGTGGTCACGCCGGTTCACATCATGGACAAGGCCACCAAGCTTGAAGCCATCTACGACCGTATCGACGCTGTCCGTGCCCGCGTGGAGATCGTCAAGCGTGATATAGAGATAGCCCATCTTCGCGACGTTCTCGCCGGCCGCGCTCAGCCCGAGCAGTCAGAGCTTGCGCTGCAGGCTGTGATGAGGGAACTCGACGGCGAGATGGCGTTTTTGGAACGTGCCAACATCGGTGCCGAGTTCATTAGAGACGAGGACCGGCTTCGTATCGAGCAGCTAGGTAAACGTCGGTTTCGGGTTGGCGATCGGTGGCTGCCGCTGTTGACGGCCGATGAGATCGAGCACCTCAGTATCTCTCGCGGCACGCTAACTGCGGAAGAGCGCCTAATCATCAACGGGCACATGGTCGAGACGATTCGTATGCTCGATTCTCTGCCGTTTCCGCGCCATCTGAGCAACGTGCCGGAGTACGCGGGTGGGCATCATGAGAAGATGGACGGCTCGGGCTATCCAAAGGGTATCTACGCTGGCGATATGAGCGTGCCTGCTCGGATCATGGCCATTGCCGATGTCTTTGAGGCACTGACCGCGCAGGACAGACCCTACAAGCCTGGAAAGACCCTGAGCGAAGCCATGCGCATCATGGGATTCATGAAGCGAGACAACCACCTGGATCCAGACTTGTTCGACATCTTCGTGCGAAGCGGGGTCTATCGCGTGTACGGTGAGCGCTTTTTGCCGAAGAGTCAGCTAGATGAGGTCAACGAGGCAGGCCTGTTGGCCATTGAGCCGCGCCCATTTGATCTGCCAGCATACGCCGAACGCAAGACCCGGCAGGCCGACTTTTTGCCGCACTTTCGGGCGGCGCCTAGGCATACAAGCCCGCCTGTGCGGCTGCCAATTGTGGCTCATCGATAAAAACTCTGATCCAATCACCCCGAAACGCGCAACAAAGTACCGCCCCGACACACAGTGTTGGATTCGGTCGTCGTCGAGTTGCCCCTCCTCGGTGCCTTGAGTCGAACAGGAGTTGCAGCCGTGCGGACATGGCGCCGGCAGATGCTGCGGTTGGAGATGGTGATGAGCGCTCGAAATTTGGTGGGGATGAGGCAGATGACAAGACAGATGGGCGCGCGACAGCCACGTCGCCTCTCATGGCTGGTGGCGTTGATGTTGCTGCCGACATTGGCCGTCGCGGCGCCGACTGAGCGGCACGAATGGCGAACGCTTCGGCACGACATCAGCAACTCTCGCTTCACACCGGGAAAAGGCAAGCTCGGTACGCCGGTGACACGTTGGCGCGTGAAGATCGGCGGGCGGGCGCGTCAAGTGGTCATCGCCGACAGTGACCTCGATGGGCGCGACGATGTACTAGCGCTGGAGGCGGGGGCCATTGCGGCGCGCACGTGGGACGGCGACGTCCTGTGGAAGACGGCGTCGCACGGGTTCACGTGGATCAGCGCCATTGCTGATGTCGACGGTGACGGCACGCAGGAGCTGGTGGCGCGTACCGCGCGTGATGTGCGCGTTTTGGCGTTGACCAGCGGCAAGGAGATGTGGCGCAGCCCGGTGGGTGCATTTGATCGGCTGACCTTTGTCGCCGTGGTCGACCTGGACGGCGACGGCGCGGCGGAAATCGCGCTCGCCAACGACGGCGGCTTCAATGAGGGCGTGACCGGCGACACGTCGGTGTATGGGTTCAGCGGCGGGGTCAAACTTCGCTATGTGACACCCAAAAAGGGGCCGTACGGCTGGCCCATTCACGCCGCAGGCCAGCGACTGGTTGACGTAAACAGCGACGGCATTTTGGATTTCGTCAATGTGGCCGGCGATGGCAAAGGCAGCGCTTGGGTACACGCGGCGTCTGGTAAAGACGGAAAATTCTTGGCCAAGACCGCAAAGATCAAGGGGCTGGGTTGTGATCGCAGTCGAGAACTCGACGCCGGTCTGTTCGCCTGCCTGACCACCGACAAGAAGAGTTCCGCTGCGGCCGGCGTCCAGGCCGTGAAGTTCAAGGACGGCGCGCTTGTGCTGGCTTGGTCTTGGGCTCCCGCTGGCAGCGACCACGTGACATGGCTTGGTCGCTGGGATTTGGACAAGGATGGGCTGCAAGAGGTGCTCATGTTCGTTCGTGATGTGGGGCTGGTTGCGCTGGACGCTAAGACCGGCAAGGCCCTCGGAAAGCCGCAGTGGCCCGCGCCGCTTGGAAGTGTCACGGCCGACGTTAATGCGACGCTGGTCGCTGGAGATACGCCTCTGTTGGTCATGCGAAGATTGGTGGCGGGCGAAGACGCAGGAGGCGCATCGTTTGTGTTCACGTGGTCGCGCAAACTCGGCCTCACCCAGCGCGGCGAATTGGGCGACGGGGTTCTCAGGACGTTGCCTGGCCTTGAGCAGGGTGCGAATGTGGTCTGGCTTTACGATACGGACAAAGACGGGCTGCTGGACCGTGGTCAAACAGGAAAGCTTACCTTTGCCCAGCAGAAACTGAACTTCGCGACCGTTGGCGAAGTCATCTACGACCCGTTGGGCGGCGGGATGCCGGTTCGACTGAAGGACGGGCAGGTCTATCGCTTGGGGCTGCGTACCTGGGACGGGCGTCTGGAGGTGAGGACGGCCGTTGGGAAGCTGCTCAATGATGCGGACGGCGACGGCAAAGCGAACTTGAGCTTCGGAGGCAACACGGTGCCTCACGTACGGATCGGCTGGCTAGCGAAGGGAGACGAGGTGCCGCACATCGCTGTGGGGTTGCCTGGGCGCCTGCTGTTGCTGAAATCACCTACGGGGAAGTTGGGTCAAAAGCCGAATCTTGTTGAAGTGATGCGGGCCGGAAACACTCAGATGCTCGGCGTGCCGCTCGACACGGATGGCGACGGTGATCGCGAGTTGGTCGTGCGGCACCGGCGCGTGGGTCACGCAGTGAGCGTTCGCGCATTGAAACTGGACAAGAACGGCAAGTGGCAAACGAAATGGGGCTGGGAGCCGGACAACAAGCTACTCCGCGGCTCCAATCGCATGGGACCCGTGCTCGCCATCACAGACGCGGACGGCGATGGTGGAGAGGACCTGTTGCTAGGCATGACGACGAAGAAGAACTGGGCCAAGGGCGGCCTACGGTTGTTGGATGGCGCGACCGGCGCAATGAGCTGGAATCCGGATGCAAAGGCGGCCCATTTCGACAGTTCAGCACACGCGATGATCCAGATCCCGACCAAGGACGGCCCTCAGATCCTGCAGTCCCGCTACATCTACCGGCGGCGCTACGACCTGAAGACCGGGGCGTTGGTGACGGTGGGTGGCGCGAGCGCAAAGGAGCCCCGCTACGGCATCCCGAAGCTCGTGACCCACAAAGGACAGAGCGCGGTGCTGGTGACGGCAGGCGCGTCGGGGATGGGGTTGGAGCAGGGGCCCGACCACGACCCGGTATGGCTCGTTAAAGGGGTCGACTGGCAGTATCAACCTTCGGCTGTGTTTCCGCTGGAGGGAACATCTCACTTTGCGACACTGCGTCGGGGCTCGGCTGTGGTGGAAGTTCGCAATGTGGCGACTGGCAAGCTGCTGTGGTCGCAGGTTTACGGTGGCGGCAAGGCTGTGGCTAAAGACGAGGGCGTCGCTGTGATGGCTGACCTGGTGGCCCTGGGCGATTTGACGGGCGACGGGATACCAGCGCTGTTGTTCACCTCGAGCCGGGGGCGGTTGTATGCGGTCAACGCCAAGGACGGCAGCGTCCGATGGGCGATGAATTTCGGCGGTACCGTCGGGATGCCCATTGTCGCGGATGTGGACGGCGACGGGAAAGTGGAGATTGTCGTCGCGACGCCGGATGGCTATCTGGAGGCGCTCGATGGCAACCAGCTGGGCTCGGTTGGCTGGGTGCGGGAAAACGATGGCAAGGGTCCAGCGCTCACCGAGGACGCAGACATCGATGAACAGGAGCGCTCCGACGAACTGCATGCCAATTGGCAGGCGCTCAAAGGCGCGGCCGGCTACGCGGTGCAGCTGCGCACAGCGGCCGGTGCGGTGGTGTTGCCGTGGGCGGATGTGGGCGCCAAGCCGAGCGTGCATTTGACGGGATTGCATCTGCAGCTGGGGCAGACCTACCACGTGGCGGTGCGCGCGTTTGGCACCGTGGATGGCGCGACCTCCTATTCGACGGTGACGCTGAGCGACGGCGTCAAGCTCGTAGATGGCGCGGGGCCGAAGATCACCCACATCGCGGTGTTGCCGAGCGCCCTGCCGACAGCCCATGAGGGCGCGCTCATCGAGGTCCATGCCGAAGACACGACGCGTCTCGCTGAGGTGGCCTGCGAGGTCCGGTTGCTATCTGATGTTCATGGTCGTGTGGTCCGTAAGTTGGCGACGCGCAAGGTGGAGCTGAAACTGCCCTGGGACGGTCACGCCCCAAACGGTGGATCGCTGGCGCCGCCAGGGAAGTACGTGGTGCGGTGTACGGTGAGGGACTTTGGTGGCCATACGGCTAGCGCGGAGACCAACTTGGTGATTTGCCCGCCGGAGAGGACGGCAAAAGATGGCACATGCGAGGCGCCTATCAAGCGAGGCCCCGGCCCAGAGGCCACCGATCCAAGCCTATTTGGCGAAGAGGTCGACAATGGCTGTGGCTGCGCGGTCCGTGGGCCGCGCTCGGGCGCCTTGAACTTCGGATCGCTGCTGCTCCTGGCTGCCTGCGCTACGCTCTTGTTGCGCAGACGCCGCACGTAGCTCTACAAGATGCGCTCGCGGCCAAGTGCGGCTATTGTCCGCGCCGCGCAGACGCGACGCCGAGCCTTGGCGAAGGCAGCGCGCAAGCCATTGGGGGACCTGTGACTTCAGCCATCGTCCTAACACTCACCGGTACCGGGCTTGCGGTCGCTCGGGATTTGCACGGTCACGCCGCCAGTGTGGTGGGGATTGACGATGATGGTTGGCGGCCCGGGCGTCACTCGCGGTTGCTCACACCTGCCAAACGTCTGAGCCACGCACCCATGAATGCCGACTTGGTGCCAGCGTTGCGGACGTGGAGTGAACGCCAAGACCGCCCACCGGTGCTCATGCCAGCGAGCGAT
>JAGSHB010000227.1 GCA_023954815.1 Myxococcales bacterium
GCTGACTGAGCAAGCCAAACTGGGCAAACCCTTCGCGCCGACGAACTTGGTCGAAGAGGATCTCCTACTCGACAATGGCGGCATCGTCCGCCTGCTGCGCGTGCGTCGGCCCAAGGTGCTCAATGCCCTCAACGAGGCGACGTACACCCAGCTGCAGAGCGCGCTCACCGACATCGCCAACTCGCCGCACGTCGTCGGGGCGGTGCTCAGCGGGTTTGGTCACAAGGCCTTTGTCTCTGGAGCTGATGTCAACGCGCTCCATGCCGTGACGACGCCGGAGCAGGGCTATGCCATCGCCAAGCTGGCGCAAGACGTCGCTCGCCAAATCGAGACCCTCGGCAAGCCGGTGGTCGCCGCTCTCAATGGTGTGGCGTTCGGTGGCGGGCTGGAGCTGGCGCTGGGCTGCACCGCGCGGATTGGCGTCATGGGCAAAGGGCCGCTCTGTGGTCTGCCTGAGGTCAATCTCGGCATCATCCCAGCGGGCGGCGGTACGCAACGCTTCACGCGGCTCGTCGGTTGGGAGCGGGCGCATAGCCTCATTCGTCAGGGTCGGCCGCTGACCGCGGTTGAAGCGCTCGCGCACGGGGTCATCAGCCATATCAGCGCCGCGGACGGTCTGATCTCGACGGCCGTCGCCATGGTGGCTCATCTCTCGGCGGGCCGGATGCGCATGCCAGAGATGCCCGAAGATCCGGTGCTCGACGCCGTTCCCGAGCTGCCCGAAATCGAGCTGCGCCACCTCAGCCGTGCAGTGGATTCCCTCATCTCAGAGAGCATCGCCCGCGGACTGACCATGAGCCTCGAAGAAGGGCTCGCCTTTGAGCTCGACGTGTTCATGCGGATCTGCGAGCTGGAAGACATGCGCATCGGCGTCGACAACTTCGTCGCCAATGGCCCCCGCAGCAAAGCCCCGTTTGTCCATCGCTAGCTGACACAGCCAGTGGCCTGGCAGCCGCGCAACAAGCGCAGCCCAAATCGCGCTGATCGGCCGAGATCTCGGGCTGATTTCTCCCCCGCCGCTTATCGTCGCCCTGCTCGCCACCCTGCACCGCCCTGCCCCCCTGCCACGTTGAGGACCCATGAGCCACACGCCTTTCGTCACCGCCAAGGACCCCGATCTCGCGCAGCTGCTCGCCCGTGAAAACGCGCGGCAGTTCTACACGGCGAAGCTGATTCCGAGCGAAAACTACGCCTCCAACGCGGTCATGGAGGCCACCGGCTCGGTGCTGTGCAACAAGTACAGTGAGGGCTACCCGCGCAAGCGCTACTACGAGGGCCAGCAGTTCATCGACCCCATCGAAGAGCTGACCATCGACCGGGCCAAGGCGCTCTTCGGTGCCGACCACGCCAACGTGCAGCCCTACTCGGGATCGCCAGCGAACTTGGCGGCGTACGTCGCCCTGATCAAGAAGAAGAACGAGAACAAGCGCATCCTCGCGTTGAGCCTCAGTGAGGGCGGCCACCTGACCCACGGTCACAAGGTCAGTGTCACCAGCCGCTTCTTCGAGGCACATCACTACACCGTCGACCGGGATACCCACGTCCTCGACTACGACGCGGTTCGCGAGCGTGCGTTGGAGGTCATGCCGTCGGTCATCGTCTGCGGTGCGACCTGCTACCCCCGCGAGATCGACTTTGCCCGCTTCCGCGCCATCGCCGATGAGGTCGGCGCCAAGCTGTTGGCCGATATCGCGCACATCGCCGGGCTGGTCGCCGGCGGCTCTCACCCGAGCCCGGTTCCCTATGCGGATGTGGTGACCACGACGACCCACAAGACCCTGCGCGGGCCCCGCGGCGGCTTGATTCTGTGCAAGCAGAAGATGGCGAGATCGGTCGATCGGGCCGTATTTCCGGGCTTGCAGGGCGGTCCGCACAACAACACCATCGCTGCGCTTGCGGTAGCTTTGAAAGAAGCTGCACAGCCCGAGTTTCAGGCCTACGCCCACCAGATCGTGGTCAACAGCCGCGCGCTGGCAGACGCCCTGCTCGCTGGCGGGGTGCGGGTCATCACGGGCGGCAGCGACAATCACCTCGTGCTCTTTGACGCGACCACGCTGGATGCGACCGGCAAGGAAGCGGCGGTTGCGATGGACATCGCGGGGCTAGAGGCCAACGCCAACACGGTGCCGTTTGATCCGCGCTCGCCCATGGACCCCTCTGGTGTGCGTCTGGGGACGCCAGCGCTGACCTCCCGCGGCATGGGTCCAGACGAGATGAAGCTCATCGGTGAGTGGATCTGCCAGTCTGTGCGCAGCCGCAGCGACATGCCTGAGCTCATCCGTATTCGCGAACAGGTCCGTGATCTGATGGCCGCGTTCCCCGCTCCCGGCTTCGAAAGCGGCGTGCCCGCGCGCAGCCTGCTCGACTAGTGAGCGCCCTGTTGGAGGCGGTGTCAGGCGGCCATGGGTTGGCGTGAGCGCCTCAACAGCGCAGGATAACTATCCTGACTAGGCAAGCTCGCAGCAGCTGTTTCACCCGCACTGGACGAAAGTTTCCGCATGAATCGAGGCCCCCGACTCCCCCACACATTCGGACGCTATGTGCTGCGATCGCGCGTGGCGACGGGTGGGATGGCCGAGGTCTTTCGCGCGACGCTGCCGGGCTTTGGCGGGTTTGAAAAAGAAGTCGCCATCAAGCGCATGTACCGCCAATACAGCGACGACGCGACGTTTGTGGAGATGCTGACCGACGAAGCGAAGATCGTCAGCCAGTTGCACCACCCCAATATCGTTCAGATCCTCGATATCGGCCGAGTCAACGAAGATTACTACATCGCCTTTGAGTTCGTCGACGGCGTGGACCTGTTTCGGCTGCTACAAAAGCAGTTCGAGTTGAGTCGTGATCTGCCGCTGGCGATGAGCATGCACATTGTCGCTGAGCTGTGTTCGGCGCTGGACTACGCCCACGCTCGGCGGACCCACGGCGGCGATGCCATGGCGATCGTGCACCGCGACGTGAGCCCGCAGAACGTCCTGGTGGGCCATCAGGGTGAGGTGAAATTGACCGACTTTGGTATCGCCAAGGCGGCCTATCGCTTCACGCAGACCCAGCAGGGCATGATCAAGGGCAAGCTGTTTTATATGAGCCCCGAGCAGGCGCGCGGCGAGGCGATCGACCACCGATCGGACCTATTTGCCGCGGGAATTTTGCTCTATGAGCTTCTTTGCACGCGGCCGCTGTACGGTGATGGCTCGCCCAAGGAGCTGCAGAAGAAGGTCGCGCGAGGCGAGTACAGTTGGCCGGCGGACAAGCGGGCGAAGGTACCCGCGGCGCTGCTGGCGATCGTCGACAAGGCCCTGCAACGCAACCCAGACCAGCGCTACCAGACGGGCCGTGCGCTGCGGGCGGCGCTGTTGCGCGTCGCCGATCAGCTCGGCATGCGCACCGACCGCGAAGCCCTGGGCGCCTATGTGCGCAAGCTCTACGACGTCGCGGAAGACAGGCCACCTGGCGTTGTCGCGCCGCGGGCGGCGCCAAGCTCCATCGGCGAAGACGGACGCCCCCACTGGTCGACGACCGTTGGGCTCAAGCCCGAGGCGCCGGATTCCTCGGCTCCGCCGCGTCTTCCAGTGAGACCGCAAAGCCAGCGCCAGGGCGGCCTCCCCCGCCCCGCGCGGCGCACAGGCCCAGCGCCACAAGCCAGCGTCTCGGCGCCCCCCGATAGCGTGCCGCCGCCGCTGCCACCGTCCAAGCCTGCGAACGCTGCACCCGGCGCAGTGGCCGACTCCGAAGACGACGCTACGGCGATGCTCGACATGGCAGATCTGGCTTCGCGCCTGGCCAATGCCGCTCCGCCAGCTCCGCTCCATCCGGGCGCAGCATCACCGCCGCCCATGCCAGGGGCAGCCTCAAGCGCCAACGCGGGTTCGGGGCAGCCGACGACCGAACCACCGCCCATGCCAGGCGCTGGCGCGGTGCCGATGCCACCTCGAAAACGCCCGCCGCGGCCGTCGTTGTCGCGTCTGCCGGCCGCCAAACCGGCGGCGAGCAAAGCGGCGACGGGCAAGGCGGCACAGCCGACGCGTCCGCGCCCGTCATCGACACACCTCGCGCAGGCGACGGAGCGCCCCGCCCGCCAACGTCGTTCGACCAGACGTCGCACCTCAGCCCTGGTCACCGAGCCTGAAGTTCAGGCCGATCCATCGGAAGCCTCGACTCGCTTTGTGCAGGCGATGAGCGACGAGCCCAGCGCGCAGGCGCCGCCTCCCGCCCAGGCCGCAGCAGCGGCATCCACGCGCGGTGTTCCAGCGATGACAACCCCGGCTCGGCGTCCCAGTCCGCAGCCCGCACCGCGCCGCTTGCGCACGTCACGACCGATCAACAAGGCCGCCCACGCGGCGACGCGCTATGCCCAGGCCAGTGAGTCGTCGGTGCAGCCGGTTTCAAGCGATCCAGGCGAAGAACCGGCCTCTTGGGGGCTGATTGGGCTTACCGGAGCGGTGTGGGCCGGCGTCATCGTACTCGGCGTCTACTCGACGCTGCTGCTGGTCCGCTAGGCCACGCCGCGCGCAGGTACAGGCAGGCACGGTCAGGGTACGTAGCCATAGCGCACGCCGAGTACCGTCGAAACGACCAGCGGTCGATTGACACCCCATCCCGCTACCGGCGGCGCTGCGCTGGCCGCGAGTTGCAAGGTCCACTCACCGCCGATTTGGTGAGACATCGCCAGCAGTCCGTTGATGAGCAAGGCCCTGGAGTCTGGGACGGCGGTCGCGCCACTGACAAGGCTGCCCTCCCACGTGCCTTGTAGGGTCGCGCTGAGCACCGTACCCGACCACAGCTCCCGACCCGCCGTGCCGCTGATGGTGACCGATGGGCCGAATCGCTGCCAGACACCGGTGTCTTCGCGCTCAAACGGCAGGGGCAGGCTGCCGGCGACCGTCCCCCGCACAAACCACGGCATCCAGGTGCGCTCCAAGGCGGTGGAGAGCGTCAAAGCAAAGCCACCCCGGCCAGCCACATCAGCGCCGAGCGGATCACGACTCTCAGCGGTCGTGCGGCCCGACGGCACAGTCAGCCCGAGGGACGACGCAATGGCCGTCTGCCCGGCCTCCTCGCCCACCTCAACAAAGGCCCACCGAGCGCCGAGGTCCATATCTCCCGCTGACAAGGCCTGGCTGCGCAGCTCGCCGCTCGTGCCGGCAGCGGAACGAAAGCCCAGCTGCAGTGGGGCACGTACCCACGCTGTGCCGCGCGCGTGAAATCGCGCCATCGCCCACACCTGAGCGCGCATGTCGTCGGACTGTGTCGCGCCGAGGCCTGCATACCGTCCGGCCTGATCCCACGCGCCGGTCGTGTGGAGCCAAGACAGGGAGCTACCACCGGCTGCATTTTCCCAATCCTTGAGACGCCCAACGCCATAGACCGACGATGACATGCAGCAAGCACCGGCAAGCGCCTCGGAAGGAAGCACGGCCAGCAGGGTGCAGAGAGCGATTGCGATGCGCCAAGTGATCATCAAGCGGCCGCCACTACAGCGTGACATCGAGGACGGTGGCGCCCGTCTCCGTGTCGTGTGTGGCGGTCACGGTGATCTTCCAATGACCCTGCATCTGCAACGTCACCGGGGAGGCGGTGTAGGCACCCTGACCGCCGTCTTTCACGACGGGCGTTTCACTCGAGCCATGACCGTGAGTCGGCATCTGCGGGTCGACCGTTACCACGGCCCCAGGCAGCTTCGCTCCGTCGCGATCAGAGACGGTGATGTGCAGGATATTCTGGCCGATCTTCGCGTCACCGCCGTCAAACGATGCGGTCACTTGCAGGGCGCCAGCAGCAAGCGTCTCCGGTTCCGCCGCCATGCAGCCGACGCTCAGTGCACACACCATTGTCAGCAGTAGCATCCATCGCTTCATCGTCGCCTCCTGCCCGTAAACAAGCGTATTTCAGAGCAGAGCGACTGCGGCTTTTGGTCGCACCTCGCCGTGAATCCGGCGTGGAAGCTGCGATCGGCCTACACTGCCTCGTACCCACGCCACGACGCGTGAGCCGATGGAGTGACCACCGCAGATGCCCACAGCGATGACCAAAGTGACCGACCGTTCCGCGCCAACGACGACGCCCATTGCTGGGGTCAACGCGAAATGGCTAGCCCGCGTTCGTTGGGTCCACTACATCGGCGCGTTGGCCACGGTCGTCATCGCGTCGGAGGTGCTGAACCTGGCGCTTCCGGCGGTTGGCCTCGTGGCGCTCATCGGTGTCGGCGCGGCAACCAACCTCGCTGTGGAGCTGAGTAGGCGCACGCGGCAGTGGCTCGGCCAAGCGACGGGCGGCGCGCTGCTTTTGGGCGATGTGGCGCTGTTTACAGGCATGTTGCACCTAACTGGCGGCAGTTTTAATCCGTTTACCCTGCTCTACCTCAACTTCGTGGTGGTGGCCGCCGTTGCCCTTCATCGCCGTTGGATCTGGGCCGTTGCTGCGTTTAGCGTCTTCTGTTTCGGCCTGTTGTTCTTCGTCGAGGCGGTGCCGCTGATGGGCGTCAGCCCCATGCCAGGACATCACCACGGGCACGGGATGAACGAGCACCTGTACGGTATGTGGGTGGCGTCCGGTGTCGCAGCGGCGTTCATCGGGACGTTCGTCGATGGTCAGCGGCGGTTGTTGGCGGCGCGAGACGCGGAGCTGCAGACCGAGCGGGAGCGGGTCGAACGGGCCCACCGCCTGGCCTCCCTGGCGACCCTGGCAGCGGGTGCGGCTCATGAGCTATCGACCCCACTGAGCACCATCGCGGTGGTCGCCGCTGAGCTGGAAGCGACCTTGACCGATCCACAGTTGAACGAGGCGAAAGAGGATGCGGCGCTGATCCGACGACAGGTTCGGCGCTGTCATCAAGTGCTCGAGCAGCTCAGTGCGGATGCCGGCGCCCATGTGGGAGAGGGCAAGGTCTGGGTGACTGCCGATGGTCTCGCCGCAGCCGCCTTGCGGAGCCAGCCGGGGGCTGCTCGCGTTCACGTCACCGTAGCGGACGACCTGCCGGCCCTGTGTCTACCGGAGCGAATGGTCGCACGGGCGGTTCGTTCCTTGGTGGATAATGCGCTGCTCGCCGATGCTTCTGGGTCACCCGAACTCGCTATTGTTGGCCTGGGAGAGGGCTGGCGGGTCACGGTGACCGACAACGGCCCAGGGATGAGCGCCGACGTGCGCGAACGGGCGGTTGAGCCGTTCTTCACCACACGCGAACACGGTATGGGACTCGGGCTGTATTTGGTGGGCGAAGTCGCGCGGCAATTGGGTGGTGATTTCGCCCTCTCCGACGCCCCAGGAGGCGGGTTGTGCGCCACGTTGACGTTTGTAGGAGAGGCCTCATGAGTCCGCATACCCCAGCAATTCCAAGCGTGGCCGGCCTGCAGATCTTGGTGATCGACGATGACGATGTACTTCGCCAGCGCATGGCGCGCGCGCTGACCCGGCGCGGCCTGCGCGTGCAGACGGCGAGCGGCGTTGTTGAGGCAGAGGCCGCAGCCAAGGCCGATCCACCCGATTTAGCGCTCGTCGATCTGCGTATGCCTGACGGAGATGGCCTGCAGTTGCTCCGTACCTTGCTCGAGCTCAAGCCCGACATGCGGGTCATCATGCTCACCGGCTACGGCAGCATTGCGACGGCGATCGATGCCGTGCGCGCTGGGGCATGGCACTACCTGCCCAAGCCGGCCGACGCCGGCGAGGTGGTCGCCGCCTTCTTGCGCGACCCTGACGCGCCGCTGGCTGATTCGAACGAACAGGGGGAGACGCCGAGCCTCGCCCGCGCCGAGTGGGAGCATGTGCAGCGGGTGTTGTCGGAGTGCAACGGCAACATCAGCGAGGCCGCCCGGCGATTGGGGCTGCATCGCCGCTCGCTCCAGCGCAAACTGCAAAAATACCCGCCCCGGCGTTAGCATCGTGCGGCGTAATTGAAATTACTGTCGCACGCACGATGCTAGTTTTCTTTTCTATTGGGGGGCTAAGAGCGCCCCCACTCGCGGCAAGCCGCGACTTCCCCTTCCCAGCAGACTGCATCCCGAACGACAGTGTCCCGGCAATAAACGAGAAAAACGGCTGTCTGCTAGGTCGACGACACTGTCGACGCAGTGCGCTAGTGGGGCTTGATGAGTTCGAGGGCCGCGTTGACGCGCTCGGCCTGGTAGTAACGACCCGGCAAGCCGTGATCCAACTCCACCGCGATCATGCGACTGGCCTGCACCAGGGCGCCCAGGTCGATCCCTGTCGACAGCCCGGAGCCGTGCAGCGCAAAGACTAGATCTTCAGTGGCGAGATTGCCGCTGGCACCCGGTGCGTAAGGGCAGCCGCCAAGTCCGCCAGCGCAACTATCAAAGACCCGGACGCCGCGCCCGATGGCCGTCATGACGTTCGCCAACGCGGTGCCGCGTGTGTCGTGGAAGTGCATGGCGAGTCTGTCGAGCGGCAGTCGCCCGTCTGCGGCGTCGAGCCAGCGCAGCACCGACCCTGGCGTCGCCACGCCGATGGTGTCGCCAATGCTGATCTCGCGGCAGCCCAGCTCAAATAGCTGCTCTGCCACCCGAATCCCCTGCTCGGGAGATACCTCGCCCTCATAGGGGCAGCCAAAGGCGGTCGACACATAGCCGCGGACCGTCAAGCCCGCGTCGATGGCTGCGGGCAGC
>JAGSHB010000002.1 GCA_023954815.1 Myxococcales bacterium
AAACCACCGCAGTAAAAACCACCGCAGTAAAAACCACCGCAGTAAAAACCACTGAGCCGGCACCTTGTGACAGGTGCCGGCTCAATTTGGTCGGGGAGACAGGATTCGAACCTGCGACATCCTGCTCCCAAAGCAGGCGCGCTACCAGGCTGCGCTACTCCCCGAGGGGCCCGGACTGTGCCGACACGGAGGCCTCCGCGTCAAGCCGCTGGGCATACCTTTTTGTAGTGGCTAGGCACCGGGGCAGACGGTATCGTCACAAGAGTTATCCTGGTCGCACATAAAGCAGTAAAATCCGCAGGGAACGTACTCATCGTTGCCAGGCATACAGGGCGGCGTGAAGGTTTGCGGCGTCTGTTTCTGCGAACAGACCTGGTACTGCAGCTCCGGATCGATCCCAATCGCCCCAATGCTGACCGGCAGACTAACGAGGCAACCCCAACAAATATCGACCGGATATTTGATGGTATTGCTGATCAGCGTTGAGCCATCTGCCATGCGACCGATGAGCTTGATCTCGACGATCGCCACCTGACGTGCCGTGCGCTTGCCAGGAAACTTGTTGAACTGATCTTTGAGCGCCTTGCCAACATCAGACGGAATCAGCGTGAACTTACTACCCAACTTCTCGCCAGGCTCCAGCTGCAAGATGAAGGGCGAGTACCAAGTCGTGCGCCAAGGCAACACGCCGATCTTCAGCGGACCTTCGGTAGTCGTGTCGAGCTGCAGCGTCATCTCGGCGCCTTCGATCGTAATCGTCTGCGCTTCGGAACGTAGATTCTCAGGGCCAATTCCGGAGACAGCAGCGCTGCCGGGCAGGCGATTTTCGACCCGTGGGAAGAAGTCGTAGCGGGTCGTCACCATCAGATCGAGCACGCCGTTCGGGCGCATCTGCACTTCTTCCAGCGGCAAGCACTGACCGGAGAGGCCCTCACCGCCGCCAGGCAGGCGGATCATGGCGATGTTGCCCTCAAGCTCGAGCGACAGCGGGTTTTCATGCGTGCATGCCAAGGACGACACCAGCAGCAGGCCCAAGGCCAGCTGCAGGTTCAACATTCGCAGTATCGGAGTCTTGTTCATCATGATCTCCTACTTCCCGATCCGCATCGACTGGGCACGATTGACGATCCGCGGCGTGATGAAGATGAGCAACTCTGTGCGCTTATCCTCTTCCGACCGGCTGCGGAACAACGCACCAATCAACGGTAGACTGCCAAAGAACGGCACCTTCTTCACGGATTCCGAGGTTGACCGGGTGTAGATACCGCCGATCACCGTCGTCTCACCGTCACCCAACAGCAGCTCGGTCTGAGCCTCTCGTTGGGTGATTGTGGGGTTGCCGTCAGCCGCGCGATTAGAGAAGTCCGGCTCGTTCTTCGAAATCATGATCGCCATGAGGATGTTGCCATCCTGGGTGATGTGCGGGGTCACCTGCAGGCGTAGATCTGCGTTCACAAAGCGCGTCTGCACACCCTGTGCACTGACGACCGAGATCGGAATCGAGATACCTTGGCGAATGGTCGCGGTCTTGTTGTCGAGCGTCAGCACCTTCGGGCTTGATACCAACTTCACCGTACCTTCGTTTTCGGCCGCCGACAGACGCAGGTTCAAGTTACCGGCGCCGCCAAGCGAGCCCAAGGTCAGGCCAATCGCACCACCACTACCTGCACCAACAGCAGCCGGCATATTAACGGCGTAGTTCGGAATCGGCGCCTTGAGACCATCTGTGTTGGTCTGACCACCGTCCGCACCACCGGCAACACCGACGACCGACGGAAAGGCGAGTCCCGTCTCGTTGCCGTAGACGCTGCTCATGGCGTAGTTACCACCCCACTGAATACCGACGTCTTTACTAAAGTTACTGCTCGCCTCAACGATACGGGCTTCCACCAGCACCTGCGGCGTCTGCGCATCGAGCTTGTGGATCATCTCTTCGACCGCGGCGACGTGCTCCTCGGTGTCTTTGACCAGGATGCTATTGGTCCGGCGGTTGACGCTCACCGTGCCGCTTTTGCTCAGCACCGTGGTCACCTGAGACTTCATGTCCGACGCACGACCGTAGTTGACCGGGATGATACGGACCACGAGCTGCTTGACCTCCTGCAGCTTCTTGCGGCGCTCGACGGCGAGATCGAACTCCTTCTTCAGCATCTTGGTGGTCGACACACGAATCACACCGGACTGTCGCACGTAGTCCATGCCACGAGCGCGGAGGATGACGTCTAGGGCGAGGTCCCACGGGATGTTCTCGAGGTGGAACGTCACATTGCCCGTCACTTCGGGGCCGGCGATGATGTTGACGTTGCCCTCACGCGCCAGGAACGTCAGCACGTGGCGGATGTCAGCGTCCTTGATGGTCAGGTTGATGCGCTTGCCACTGTAGCGACGTGACTGACGCCAGGGCGTACGAATCGGATTGCTGTTCACACCAGCGCCCTGGGGCGACCCAGCCCCACCACGCGGAGCGCGCGGCTGCGGCGTACGGGCACCCAAGGCGCCACCTGCGGCGAACTGCCTGGGGCCTGGTGCCCGAGTATGCCGTTGCTGGGCACGTACAAAGTCCCAAACCAACCGGCCACCACGCACCGAGACGGCATTGCTGGCGGGACGAACCAAATCCACGACGACGTGCGTCTCATTGGGTCGGTTCTGTGGCCGGAACACCGTCACCCGCTCCATCGGACCCCGCAATTCACGGGTATCGAAGACACGCTGGAGATGACTCGGCAACACCGTGCCATGCAGGCGCAGCACCGCGCGGCGACCGCCGGTCTCCATGACCTCATATTTGGGCATGCCTTTGAGCGGCAGCGCCACCTGGCCGCGGTGGTAACCCTCGGCCGTGATCTTCACGTCGAGTACACGAGCGACGTTCTTGCCCTTGTCCATCGACTGACGAGCGCGCGTACGCTCCACGGCGGCCTGCTGACGAATCCGGCGGCGCTCTTCTGTGGAGCGGCGCGCCGCTTCCTGGGTCGCCTCGCGGCGCTTGGCCTCGCTGACCATCTTGGCAGCCATGGCAGCGGCGCGGCGACGAATCTCGGTTTCGTTCTGCTGACCCGCGCCCTTCTTCCGTGCGACTGCAAGCTCACGCTCCAGGCGGGCCAGACGAACCTTGTCTGTCTTTGCCTCGCGGTCCTTGCGCTCACGCGCCTCGCGCTCACGGGACGCGCGGGCCTCCAAAATGGCGATGCGCGACTGATGCCTGCGACTAAAGCCCGTCAGTCCGGTACCGGCGGCAACAGGGCGGGTCCGAGACTCAGCCTGACGCCGTCGGGCCTGCTCCAATGCCAGGGCCGTCTGCAGCGCACGCTCACGGGTGGCGTGCTGCTTTTTAAGTGCGCGCTCTTTGCGGGTGTACTCAGCCGCCAACTTCTTGCGGACAGCGACAATCTGATTCTGCAGCCGGTTGTGCGTACGCTTGACCTCAGCCTCCAGCTTGGCGTTGGCGCTGGCGAGCTTGTTCCGGCTCTCAGCGAACGCACGCTCGGCCTCTGCAATGCGACGGGTAGATGCGCGCCGGTCGGTGCGCAGGCGAGCCAGCTCATCGGCCCGCTTTCGCAAGGTCTCGTTGAGCGCTGCAGCCCGCTTTTCAGCCTTCTGGCGAGCGCGTTGCTCACCGGCGGCCTCAGCGCGGGCCTTCGTCAGATCGCGCTCCCGCTTGGCGGCGACTTTGCGCGCAGCTCGCACCTCGGCGCCGATGCGGTTGACCCGACGTTTCGCGGCGACGACATCACGTTTCTTGCCAGCGGCGCGAGCGAGCCGCGCGACAGCGTTTGCTTCAGCCAACTCACGCTGCAGACGATCAACACGCGCCGCTGTCTCTTTGCGGAGGCTGTTGAGCTCCGACTCACGGCGCCCGAGCAGCGTCGCGACCTGTTTGGAGCGTTTCTCGCTGGCAGATGCGGCGCGCTGAGCGCTGGCACGTGCGGCAGCCAGCTCGACACGATGGGATTTTTGCAGAGCAGCTTCGCGCTTCTTTGCCTGGCGCGCCATCTCTGCCCGCACCGAGGCGACCCGATCTCCGAGCGTGCGCTCAAATTTCTTCTGCACTAGGGCCCGCTCTTTCTGAGCCTGAACCAATCGCGCACGGGCCTTGGCAACGCGCGCTTCCGCGTCACGGGCGGCACGACGCTGACTATTCGAGTTGGCTTGTCCTGCCTTCGAGAGACGGCGCAGCTCAGCCTCGCGAGCGGCGAGGGCTTTGGCGAGCGACTTAGCGCGTGTCTCCGATGACTTACGGGCCTTGGCATGGCGGCTGGCTTCGGCACGAGCTGCCGCAAGATCGGTCCGGCTACGCCCGAGGTCACCGCGCAATCCACCGAGCTCGCGCTCAAGGCTATTGCGCTCATCAGCGATGCGCTTGGCTTCGCCAGCGAGTCCGGCCTTACGCGCCTTCGCCTCGCGACTGCGTGCAATCTTCACTTGGCGAGTCAGCTTGTCTTGACGCTGGGCGAGTTCACGCTGCATCTGCTTGAGTTCGCTTTCACGCTGCAGGAGCAGCTTGCCAACCCGTTCAGCACGCTGGCGTTCCGCGGTCGCCCGCTGACGCTCAGCCGCGGCGTGCTTGCGCTGACCGGCCTCGCGGTCACGGGCCGCTGCCAATTGCTTTTCCAGGGCGTCATTGTCTTTCTTGGCCTTGCTCAAGGCCTTGCGAGAAGACTTCAACCGACTGTTGAGCGTCTTTTCCATTCCGCTCAGTCGTGCGTCCCGCGCCTTGGCCTGTTTTGCCAGCCGCTCACGCAGCGCTTTGATTTCATGCTCTTTAGCCGTCAAATCCACGGCGACGCGCTTGCCTTTGGAGGCACGAAGCTGTGCGAGGGCCTCATTTTGCCGCTTGAGCTGGGTTCGCAGTGCCAACGCTTCCTTCTCTGCACTAGCGCGCGCCGTGGCGTTGCGTGAGGCTTCGGCTCTAGCCGCCCGCAGGTTAACTTCATGCACACTGAGGCGCTGCCGCAGCGATTTGCGCTCTTTGTTCAACTGACCGCGCAACTGGGCTGCAGCAGCAGCCTCGGATGCATGACCAGCTTTGCGCGCGGCCACTTCTCGGCTTTTGGCCCGCGACAGTTCCTTGCTCAACACCGACTCGCGGCGTTTGAGTTCACGCTGGGTGCTCGACAGCTCCGTCTCGCGAGCGGCGAGTAGACGGGCCACGCGATCGGCACGAACCATGGCCTCTTTGGCCTGTTTGCGGATGCGTGCGAGCTCAACTTCCCGTTTGGCGGCACCCTGTTGGGCGCGCTTGAGCTCAGCTGCGTTACTCGCGGCGAGCTCACGCTGACGGGCCAACGCACCTTCTGTGGATGCGGCGTGCTTCTTTGCTCGTGACAGCTCTTTTTGGGTGAGCGCAGCGTTCTTTTCTGCCGCGGTCAGCGCTGCACGCGTCGCCTGAGCCTGAGCACGCGCTGCGGCAAGATCGCGCTCCAAGCTCGTGTTGGTCTTCTGGGCGGCCACGAGTTGCTTCTGGGCAGCAGCGATGCGCTTGCCTAGCTCGATCTCGATGGTATCGAGCTGCTTGTCACGCTTGCCTGCCTGGGCAAGCAGCCCCTTACGCAAACGAGCGGCCTCAGCCTGCAGCGCAGCAACCTTACTTTCAGCGGCACGACTGCGATCGGCCTGCTTGGACAGACGCGCGATCTTGTCCTCGCGTGCAGCGAGCGATTTCCGTAGCTTTGCGGCCTCTCCCTCCGCTTTCGCCCGTGCAGCCTGGTTGGTCTTGGCCTGTTTTTGTAGCGCAGTGAGGGAGCGATTTTGCGCCGTCAGTTGCGTCGCCAATTTGGCCCGTACTTGCTCGAGATGTAGCCGCTGCTTCGTCGCCGCCGCCGCCTCACTCTTACGACCGGCTTGGGCCGCAGATTTCTCGCGGGCACGCGCCTGCGCCAACGCGCCTTTCAGCGCCTTTTCACGGGACTGCAGCGACCGGCGCGCGGCACTGAGCTCCGACTCGCGGCGAGCCAACAGCGCCGCGATCTGGGACGCCCGCTGGCGCGAGGCTGCTTCGGACCGAGAAATCTCGGCCATCGCCCTGCGCGCCTTTGCGAGTTGGGCAGTACGAACGGCCAGCTGCTTAAACGCAGCCTCGGCACGGGATTCAGCTTGACGCCAGCGTCTTTCCGCCACTGCGCGGGCAGCGTCAGCCTTGCGAGAGGAGGTCAACTGCGTCTGCTGTGCCTTCAGCGCGCCGCGCTGTTTGGCGAGCGTCGTCCGGAGGCGGACGAGCTCAGAACGATTCGCCGCATCGCGCTTGCCGGCGTCACTCATGCGCGCCTTCAGTGCGGCGTCACGCTTGGCGACCGCCGCCTTGAGACGAGCGACCTCTTCGGCCTGGGCCGTACGTCGCACTTCGCGCGCCTGTTTCACCTGCTTACGTAGGGCCTCTGCTTGTGAGCGCGCCTTCACCAGGGAGGTCTCCAGCGTGGAGATTCGGCTCTTGTTCTCCGATCCAATCGCTTTGCGTTCCTTCGCGATCTGGGCACGAAGCAAGGCGATGCGCGCCTCTTCGGCACGGCGCTGGGCGACCGCGTCGGCCAGACTCTTGCGCTCCCGTTTCAACTCATTACGCAGGCTCGATGCCTCTTTCTGGATGCGAGCGAGCTCTGTATCCCGGCCCTGGAGTTGCTGCTCAGCCTGCTTGGCCCGTCGCGACAACTCCTTGACGGCCGCGCCACGACTCGCGTCGCTCTTTTTCAATGCGACAAGCTCAGCCTGAAGCCGTTTTTGGGCTGCGAGGGCATCGGCCCGGCGCTTCTCTGCTTCCTGCTCACGCGAACGAATCGTCCGCAGTGTCTTCAACAGGGTCCGCTCACGATCTGCAGCACTGCGGGCAGCCGTACTCGCGTCAGCGATCGCACGGGTCTCTGCTTTACTCAGCTTACGACCAGAACCATCCACCACGATGATGACGGCGTTGCCATCGGCGCGAACGTGATAGAGCGCCTCCGACAGAAAGGTCACGACCAGACGGCCGTAGGTGGCGCCACGACGGCGAAAAGGCACGGCCTCTACACTACGAATCACACCATTGCCCACCGCGACAGAGCGCGTCAGGGAGCCCACATCAGCGCCGGCAATATCAACAAACAGCCGCGTCGGCCGCTCCAGGCGAAACGTCGTAAACGTGGGCGCGCGACGACCTTGCACGGTGATGACGGTGGTATCCGCCGCCTCCTGCACGGTCAGCGCTGTCAGCAGATTCACTGCGGCATTGCGCGGCGTCGCCATCAACAGGCTCGGCTGCAACGGCAGCGCCATCAAAACCGCAAGCGTAAGCGCACTGGCCCGGTGGCCGAGACGTTCGTGCGGTGGTGTTCCGAGTCGCATCAAGGGGTGCTCCTGCCGCTCACCTGAGCCAAGGGTGAACCATCGCCGATCTTGAGTCCGCACCGGTCGGTGTCAAACCCCGAGATCAACAGCCCGATTCCGGAATTAAATCCAGATGCTCGGTAATTTTTGCCGGCCTGACATCCACAATTTTGTGATGCGGTGGTGAATGCGGTCACGGTGCCGGATTCACTGGGCCAGATGGTGGTTGTGGGGGTGTCCATCTTAGAACTCAGCCTTCTTGTCGACTTTCTTCGGAGCCAACTCGAGTTGTTTTCGTGCCAACGGCGGCCGCAGGCTGACCTCGATCGGCTGGGTTTTGCCGGGCATGGCGATCAGCATGGAAAATTGGGTCACCGCACGAATACGGCCGCCCTCTTTGCCAAGGGGATCACCCCGCGACAACTCAAAGCGCTCATCGCCGGGCCCTAGTACCACAGCTTTCGGTCTGGGCGTGCCCGTCATCAAAATAATCAAGCGATAGCGCTCAAGTGCGAACTTCCGGCGGGGATCGTCCTTGTCGACATCCGCGTCGCCATCCAGTCCGGGCACAGGCAACGTGGCAGCGGCCTCATCGGGCGTCGTCTTGCGCTCGATGATGGGTTTTTCGACGAACGTCACCAAGTTGGACTGCAACGGATTGGCCAGCGCCTCGATCTTCTTCTTTTCGTAGCGCTTGAAGATACGCTGGATGGGTGACCACTGTGGGTTTTCACCCAAGAGATCGTAGTTCTCAAGGACCGGATCGGGAACGGCCTCGACCTTTGCAGGGCCCGCTGGCGCACTGCCGGGCATGTTGTGGTTGACCTCGTCGCCACCACAAGCGGAGACCAGCGTCGCCGTCAAAGCGAGCAGTGCCGTGAATTGAAGCCGGTGGACTGCCGTCGCCATCAAGTCCTCTTCTTCTTCTTGCCATCTTCTTCAGAAGGCGTCGGGTTGGCAGCTTCTTTGCCGGTCCAAGTGAATGCGTAGGCGATAAACGTCGCTTTGACCGATGAACGCTTCCGCGCCAACTCCTGGATGCCGATGTTCTGCAGCAACCATTCGTCCGGCGTGTTCGGCGTGATCTTCTGCTCCTCAATGGGTTTCGAGTCTTTCAACTCCTTGCCCAAGACGCTGAGATCTGGCGCGATCGTCTCGATTTGTAGCTGCTTGAGGTGAATCACCCGCCGGCTCGGGCTGGCGTAGATCCGCAGGAACTTGATGAGATCGATCATCGAGCCACGCACGACCATCTTGACGGGAATGGCGTTGACCATGTTGCGTTGGTGGGTCTCAAGGCGCTCGAAGCGCTTGACGCTCAGGCCCGACGCACGTGCATCCCGGTTGACCTGCTCGATGAAATCCGGGACCTCTTCGGAGGCCGGCAGCATCTTGCGATCTTCTTTGTTGGCCTCGACGAGCTCGTCTTTGAGCTTGCGTAGCCGCTTGAGCTCTTCGCCGCTCGCCTTCAGATCGAGGCCCTTCAACTCACCCGTCACCCGGCGGACATCTCCCTCTGCCTTAGTGGCACGAGACACCTCGGGGTCGATGACCAAGAAATAACCACCTGCACCGATCACGACCAAGATTGCTGCTAGAACACCGGCTTTCTGCGCTGGCGGTAGCTTCATGAATTGCTCAAGCATCACGGCACCTCCTTCGCGGTAGCTGCATCAGCGGCGATTTTACCGCCATCAGCCGTTGCCGGCGGAGGCAGTGCTGCAGACTTTGCGGCGGCAACTGCAGGTTTGGAATCGGCCCCTGCGGGCCTGTCGGAAGGCGGGGCCTTGGCGGACGGCAGTTCAGGCAGGGCGCTGTCTTGACCACCCTCTTCTTTTTCGGCGGCAGCTGCTTTCTTCTCGGCAGCAGCAGCTTCCTTTTGCGCCCGCTGCTCGGCGGTGAGATAGGGCTCAACCAAGTACAGCAGGTCACTCTTAAGGGTAAAGGCGATGTACGCTCGACCGAGATCGCCATTGCGACGACGCTCCTGCCAGACCAGCTTGACGTTACGAAAGTGGGCGCTCGACTCTAGCCGACGCACAACCTCGGCCACATCATCGTGATGCACGGCCGCGCCGCGCAGGGTCACTTCGCCTTGTGCTTGGTGCAGATAGGTGAACCAAGCGCGGGTCGCATCCCAGCCGACGCGCCAACCGGCGGCCTCCATCTGTTTGAGTTCGTCCGCCTCGTGGGTGGCTTGGTCACGCGGTTTGAGGATGAAGCTCAGGTAGGTCAGCGCGCCAACCGGCCCCTTCTTCTCGGCCTTCAGCTCTTCGAATAGCAGCGCTTGGCTCTGAAGACGGCCGACCTCTTTACGCACCGAGCCAAGCTCGGCATGGGTCTTCTTCGCTGTCTTGAGGTCCATCTCCACACGACGCAACTGCGATGAGAACTGTTGGGCCTGCTCGCTCGCGCTGGTGAACATCGAGTACAGCACTGCGCCCTCGATCACGAGCAGGAGCACAAAGAGCAACACACCCACGTTCGGCACGTCGGGCATGGACCCACGCGAACGGCGTTTGCCCCCTTTGGCTGTAGCGATGAGGTTAATACGAATCATGTAGTGGGCCGTGTTCCCGTGCCTGTGGCCTGTGCCAGTCGTCGTTCGCTCATCGCGGCTATGCCACGTCTCGCCAATTGCCTGTTCGCCTGCGTATACGTCGCCATGTTATCGATCGCCCAGCCCGCGACGCGCCAGACCGACCGCAATCGCAGCGACTGGTGCAGTCCGCTGCAAGGACGCAAGGTCAAACTTCTTTGGATCGATAATGAGGTTGTTAAAGGGGTTTAGCGCGCGCACCTCTGCGCCGAGTCGTCGCTCCAAGCCATCGATCAGCCCGGACTGCAGCGCTGCGCCGCCAGAGAGATAGACGCTGGAGATGTTCGCGTTCATCGATGTCGCAGCGAAGAAGTCGAGGGAGCGTTGAATCTCGCTCACCAAGTTCTCACTGACCCGCTCGCTAATGCGCTGCACTTCACGCAGGACGCCGCTCATCGATAGCGTCGTCTCACTCGACGTCTTCATGTGCTCGGCTTCTTCCCACGGCACGGCGAATTGCTTGCTGATCTCTTCGGTGAGCTGGTTGCCGCCAACCGTAATATCGCGGGTAAAGCTACTGAGACCGTCTGCGACCACGTTGATATTGATGGTCGCCGCGCCGACGTTGATCAGCGCGACCGTCTCTTCGACGGGGACAGGATAGTTGAGCTCAAAGGCGTTGTAGAGCGCAAAGGCGTCCACATCGACGACCTGGGGATCGACACGGGCATCTCGAACCACGTCCAGCATTTCTTCGATGATGGCTTTCTTGGCGGCGACCAGCAGAACATCCATCTGGCCCTGGCCAGCGTTGGGGTTGATAATCTCGGCGTCGACGAACACATCCTTAATGTCGAAGGGGATGTACTGCTCGGCCTCCCACTGAATGGAGTCCTCAAGCTCTTCCACTGTCATTTCGGGCAGGGAGATCTTTTTGATGATGACTGAGTGGCCCGACAGGCTCACCGCAACCTTCTTGTGACGAACCTTGTTGAGGGAGAAGATCTCCTGGATTCGCTCAGAGAGCTGCGGCGCGTGCATGACCTGGCCGTCACGAATCGTGTCTGGTGGCAGCATGATGGAGTCGAAGTTCACCAGCTGGGTGCCCTTCTTGGTCTCCTTGAGCTGCGCGAGCTTGATCGACGAGGTGCCGATATCAAGCCCGATGACATTCTTTGCGGCCATTAGATTCCTTCGTGCGCGAGGGTGCCATTGTTGACGCAGGCAACACGTCGACAAGGCTAGAGTGGGCATGGGGGCCCGTCAAGAAAGAGCGCCGCCACGAAAAATCCAGATTTCATCCTTTAACTCCAGGCTGTTATGTCGGATATACGGGCACAAAGCGACGTACAGCTTGCGCCCAAAACAGCATTGTTGACGCTAATCCGGGCGATCCCTACTCTTGCGGCGGCCCAGCGCCAAGCGCTGCTGGCTCCAATTGCTCACCCCCACGTGAGCCCCACCCGGCTGCGGTGGGTTGCAAGTCGAAACTCTGCTAGTCCCCAGCGCCGATGCGCCCATGAGGAACCCGATGAAATCCATGCTCCCCACCTCCGCCTTCCTACGTACTGCGTTGGTTGTTTCCTTTATCGCTGCGCTATCGGTGGCCTGCGCCGAGACGTCGTCCACCCCAGCTGGCGGTGGCACCACGGAAGATGGCTCCTCCGCGACGGACGGTGGCGGCACCACGGAAGACTCCGGCGGCACGACGACTGGCGACACCGGTGGCACGACGGGCAACGACAGCGGCGGCGGCGGCTCGACAGCCAAGGAAATGACCGTCAAGGAAGTACTGAAACTCGCTCAAGGCGTTCAGGCAAAGGTCGCCAAGTGCCCACCATTCGCGAACCCACCAGAAGGCAAGAACGTCAGCATCAAGGGTCTCGTTGCCGTTTCGCCGCTGTACACAGCTGACAAGAAAAAGACGCTCGACGGCGTGTTCTCTCAGGCCAAAGGCGGCGGCGCGAACAGCGGGCTACGCCTCGTCGGCAAGAAAGCGGACAAGGTTCTTACCGGTCTCAAGGTCGGCGAGACGTTCGACATCGAAGGCCAGGTCGTCGTGTTTTACTGCGAAGTGCAGATTCAGGTGACCAAGATGACCAAGAGCGCTGACGCCGTGTCGGCTCCTGTCGCCACGACCGTGACGCTTGACGATGTCGGTGAGAGCGCGTCGGCTGAAAAGCACGACAGCTACGAGGGCGCTTTCGTCACCCTCAACGACATGGTCGTCGCTGACAAAGAGGCCCTCGGCACCGACAACAAGCCTCACGGCGAGTTCTGGCTCGGTACGAAGGTGGGAGAAAAAGGCTTGATGGTGAAGACGGATCTCAAGTTTAAGACCACGTTCTACACTTACGATTCGGACAGCAAGTCGTGGGTCACCACGCTGAAAGATGGCGATAAAATCTCGTCGATTCAGGGGATTATGACATTCAGCTTCGGTCACTGGAAGCTGCTTCCCCTATCTGACGACATGATTGTCTGGGCCGATAAGTAGACAGCTCAATACGCCGGTAGCCGACGCGGCAGGGAATGCCGCGTCGGCGCTTTGCGTTTGTAGGGCGCCGCACCGTATCTGTTATTCGCAGGAGAGAAGAAGTCATGGAAAAGTCCAACGCATATGCCATCGCCGCGCTCATCGCCGTCGGCGGCTTCCTCGTCGGCCGCTGGGACGCCAAGCCAGCTGCACCTGCTGCAGTCGCACCGGCAGCCGCGCCAGCTGCGGCAACGCCAGCAACGCCAGCCCCCGCCGCCGCTGCACAGGCGCCCGCTGCCCCCACTCCTCCGCCGGCCGCACCGGTCGCCAAGGCGGAGCCGGCGCCCGCCAAACGGCCCGCCGGTGGTCTCGGTAGCCAGACCGATGAAGGCGCCGGTAAGGGTGCCGATCTGAGCAAGATCGCCCACTCGCCCAAGGGCAAGGTGCCGTACCTCGGTGCGAAAGACGGCGTGGTGCTCGTCACGGTCTTCAGTGACTTCCAGTGCCCCGTGTGCCGCCGCTCGGCCGACCCGATCAAGCAGCTGGTCATGGATTTTCCGAACAAGGTCAAAGTGGTCTTCCGCCACAACGCCTTGGAGATGCACGGTCGCTCGCAGCCCGCCGCTATCGCAGCGATCGCAGCGCAGCGCCAAGGTAAGTTCTGGCAGTACCACGACAAGCTCTTCGAAACGCGCCGCCTCGACGACAGCGCGCTGCTCGATCACGCCCGCGCCATCGGCCTGGACGTGAGCAAGTTTCAGCAAGATCTAGCCGACCAGGCGATCGTCGCTCAGGTCAAAGCCGAGTCGAAGATGAGCGAGCAGCTCGGCGCCAGCGGCACGCCAGCGTTCTTCGTCAACGGCATGCGCCAGGTCGGTTGGGGTTCATACATGGCCCTGAAGTCCATGGTCGCCCGTGAGATCGCCAAGGCTGAAGAGTTGGCGAGCGCCGGTACCAAGCGCAAGAACATCGTGGCCAAGCGCATCGAGGCCATGGCCAACGACAACAGCAAGGATGAAGGCGAGACCTTCCTCGACGGCAAGAAGTGGGCGAAGTTGCTGACCAGTAACATGTAAATCGCCCGCGATTCCGGCTGTTATGCTGTAGATCGGCTGGTGATATTCAGCCTCAAGCAGCAACCGGTTCGTCCATCGTAAACAGCTGCGCCTGCACAGTGTCCCGCTTGGGCCCATTGTGCAGGCGTCGTTGTTTTCGGGACTCGATCTACAGACCAGGCGATGCGCGACTCACCTGAAAAGGCTTGTGGTGCGCGCTAACCCAGACGTCGCCACACGCCGACGACCTTGCCAAGCAGACGCAACGAGGCGTCTTTTTCAACGAAAATTGGGGCCATGTCGCTGTTTTCTGGCTGCAGCCGGACCCTATCGCCCTCGTCATAGTAGCGCTTGACGGTCGCCTCGCCATCGACCAGCGCGACCACGATCGCGCCATTGTCCGCGTGCGGCTGTGAGTGCACAAAGACCAGATCTTCCGGCAGGATGCCAGCGTCAACCATGGAGCGCCCTTGGATGCGCAAGGCAAAGGTCTCCGCGCCGCCCCGTGGCAACAACGCCTGATCAAAGCTTACCCGCTCTTCGCTCAACTCCACGGCCAGGATGGGCTTGCCTGCGGCGACCTTGCCAAGCACCGGAATGTCGACGGTGTTGGCCGCGTGCGGGATCGCCTGTGCGACCGCCGCAGCGGATGCAGACGTGGGCCCAGTCGATATCGCTTCGGCGGCGGCGGCGCCCTGGGCTGAGGCGGTGAGCTCCAGCCGCTTGGTCGGCGTACCGTCGGATGTCTTGATGATTTGGACCCCACGCCCCTTCTGCGCAGACCGGTTGATATAGCCCTTGCGCTCCAACGCTCGCAGGTGATCGCTCACACCGTTGGTCGACTTGATCGAGAAGAACTTACCAATCTCCCGCATCGATGGCGGATAGCCTTTCGATGAGATGTGCTCGACCAAGAAATCAAGAATGTTACTCTGACGCGCGGTGAGATCGGACTTCGATTTTCGAGCAATGAGACGAGCCATAACATCCTCCAACGCCCCAGCGGGCCAAGCACCTGGCAGACGGCACCAAGCAGGTGGCACCGGCCGCTCTGCATATCGTCACAAGGGGACAACATACGGAACAGGCGTTCAGGTATACTGAACAGATGTTCGGATGGCAATAAACCTGCGACAAACGCCATCAAATCGTGGCGTGTGCCGGTTGGATGGATGCGCATCTCATTCGCTACTTTTCCGTAAATGTCGCCATTATTCAGGCTTTTGGCCCAGTTTTCGCAATTGATATGGCGGTAAAACGACGGCAGCCGGCCCCTCAAGATGAGAAGAGCCGGCTGCGGAGTCAGGGCGCTGGTTGCCGTCAGCCGCTCAATCGACCGGTGACAGCACGGAGCGATCTAGTCGGTGACGACGACCTTGATCACCTGCACAGGCGTGCGTGGGTTGTCGCGCGCGCCAACCGGGGTGGTCTCGATCTGCTTGACCACGTCCATGCCAGCGGTGATGCGGCCGAAGACCGGGTGCTTGCTGGGGGTCGAGGTGTCCCAGAAGTCCAGGAACTTGTTGTGCACCGTGTTGATGAAGAACTGCGAGCCGCCGCTGTTGGGGCGTCCCGTGTTGGCCATGGACAGGGTGCCGGGCTCGTTGGAGAACTGCGCGTCCGCCTTGAACTCGTCCTTGATGTTGCCGGTGGGTGGGCCACCGGTGCCGGCGCGACCGCTGTTGGGGTCTTTGGAGTGCGGGCAACCGAACTGGATCATGAAGTTCTTGATGACCCGGTGAAAGTGCAGGCCGTCGTAGAAGCCGGCCTTGGAGAGCTTAAGGAAGTTGCCAGCCGTAATCGGCATGGAGTCCATGAATAGCTCAACGGTGAAGTTACCCAGGCTGGTCTGGAATTCTGCGGTGGGGTTGCCCATGTGCGTGCCTCGTCGGTGTTGGGGTTGGCCCGGCAACCTGCGCGGGCGCGCGAAACCTAGCGCTTGATGCGAGCGCTGGCAATGCAGTTGCCACGGTTGCCATGGTTGTGCACCCTCCGCCGCGTGAAGACGAGGGTGGCCAAGTGGTCGCCAGTACGCCTTGCATCGTCAAGGTCAGGTATTGGAGGAAAGTCCGGGCTCCACATGGCAAAGGTGCCGGCTAACGGCCGGCGGGGGTAACCCTAGGGACAGTGCCACAGAGAGTAGACCGCGTCCCTGATAGCTTCGGCTGTCCGCGACGTAAGGCTGAAAGCGTGCGGTAAGAGCGCACGGGGGGTGGCGGAGACGTCATCGTCGGTAAACCCCACCTGGAGCAAGGTCATATCGGGCGTGCAGACCTTTCGGGGTTTGGAGGGCAGCCTGCTCGAGCGCTCGGGTAGATCGCTAGAGGGTCGTGGCAACGCGATCCGTAGACGAATGATCACTGCCGCGGTTGAGGTGACAACGCCGCGGAACAAGACCCGGCTTACGGCCACCCTCGTTCTTCACAATCTCGGGATTCTATCAGAGCGATATGAGCGCTGTGGACTGGGCCCCAATCAGCCCCTGAACCCAATCAGAGCATAGACACAGTGGCTGCAGGCCACCGGGTTGGCTTAGCGCCAGCGACGGCGGCGGCGCTTGTTGTTGCGTTTGGGGGTGTCCGGCTCTAGCGCGTCGAAATCGAAGTCCTCGTCCGTCGTATCCGCGCCGGCGGACGAGACGGCAAATCGCAGGGCGATGCTATCCCGGTCCCGTTGACGCTGGGTATCGATGGCCTGCAAGAGCAGGTTCACATGCTGTCGTTCAGCGCGCAGCTCGCGAAAATCCGGCGCCCGCATGACGTTGCCGTCTGGGCCTCGGTTGCGATTGCCATTGACGCGATCAAGCTCGTCGTCGGTGCGGCCCTGGTGCCTGTCCTGACGACGATCATGCAAACCGTAGAGCTTGGCGATGGGGTCGACGTCGGGCTGGCGATTGTCGAAGGGATTGTCGACCGGGCGGGTCACACGAGCGAGGTCGAGCTGATTGCCGCGGTTGTCGTCTTTGCTCTTGCGACCACGCTTCTTTGGCGACCGCTCAGATTTAGATGCCTTGGTCTGCTGGTTCGCGACGGCCTTCTTCTCCTTGAGCTCCGCCTTGCGGCGCCCAAACCCGGTGATCTCGACCGGCCAAAACCGACCGCTCTTCAATCCAGCGATGAGGGACTGCTGGCCCAGCGGTGCCTTGGGAAATAGCGTGGCGACTGAACCAAAACGGGCGCCATCTGGGGCCGATGCAGAACCGCCGGCACCCGGTAGTTTCGCGGTGAGGGCAGCGGCGACAGCGCGCTCGTTGGAGGTGGTGTGACGCGGCGAGGAGGTCACGACCACCGCACACAGGCCATCTTGGCCGACAAAAGCGTCCTCTTTGCAGGTGTGCGACAGATCGCGATCGTACGGCTGCGCGACGAACACGGTGCCGCCGCGCTCGGTGAAGGCCGAAACCACATCAGCGCCCTTGAAGCCGGTCTCTTCGCTGGCGAGTTCTTTCCAACCAGCCCCCGAAAACCACTCGTCGACGGTACCCGGCACACAGACGAGCCGGCCGATCTCCGTATCGAGCTCCACCGCGCTAAACATCTGAAAGCGCGGCGGCTTTCCGTTGGTAGGCAACTCAGGCAGCGCCGGTGCGACATGGTCCCCGACGATGACGATACCGTCCAAACCACGCTCTTCAGCGGAGGTCATGAGGGTGGTGAAATCCAGCGGGTTATCCCCGGCTAGGCGAACGTGAAGGTCGATCAGTGCTGCGTTCAATTTGCGCTCCCCGATGTGCGGGTTGGGACGTCTAAGCTACCAGTCCACTCTGCTGTGGGTCTGTGATGCTAGGCCGTGATACCAGTCTGTGGTGGCGGCGGTGTGCGTTCAGATGCAAGGACATCGACACTCAGGTCCCTTGTTCTTACGGCGACGTTGTTGGGACGACGTCGCCTCTATAAAGATCCCATCTCTCCAAAAGTGGTGATCTGGTGGGAGTTTCTCGTCGAACAGGCCACCAGAGATGTGGTCTTTGTGTACGGGAGAGACTCACATCGCAACACAGTTGGTCCCCCGACCTGTCTTGCGAATGCCGGCGACAAAGCCCGCCAAGCTCCTCAACGCTAGCATGACCCGCTCGCCGAAGAAAGCTGCATTGTCCCAGCGCCCACGGTAAGTCGTGAGGCTCGCGAGGTGCCGCTAGGCTGGATCTTCGCGCACCAGGGCGAAGTACGCGCCCACCGCCTTGCCGCGCTTGTAGGCGCTGCCGATGGAGACATGGTCGCTGACCTGCCACATGTAGTCGCACATCTTGCCGTAGACCAGACTCGCGGTCATAGCGATGGTCGGCTTGGGGTGCGGCCAGGAGCCAACGGGCGCGTCGTCGGGGCGCTCGTAGTAGTTGATAAAGAGCTGACCACCGTGATCGGTGCGGCCATCTGGGCTGTCACTGCCAGTCGGCCGAACGGCAAAGTAACCGGGCCCTGTGAACCAAGGGGTTGCCCCTGCAAGGCCCTCATTTTGGTTGTATCCCCAGACGAGGTCCGGCTGATCGGGCGCTCTGGCCATGGGTTTGCGGAAATAGCCGCCGATGGGCGGCGGCAAGTTGTTGACGCCGTGGTGAACCACCTCTGTTCCCAGCGGGAGCTCTAGGGGCACAAAGGACGCCAGATCTGCGTTGCGGCCTGTAGCCAGATCGTACAGCACGCGAAGCGGTTTGCCTCGCAGGCTATAGACCTCCGTCATGCGGGTAGCGTGGTCGAGCCCGTCGAGATAGGCCGCAATCGCCTCGATATTGGCGTCAGTCCCCATCATCTCTCGCAGCTTATTCATGTAGCTTCTCCCTTAGGCGCCATGGTGCCGGGTGTGATCACTGTTGGCGAGCCTGCGCGCGATGATCTGAGCCACCGCCATGATGGTGTGCTGCGGATTGACACCCAAGGTCGTCGGCAGCACGGACGCATCCACGACGTGCAGCTGCCGAGCGCCGCGCACGTGAAGATCGGGCCCCACGACGGAGCGCTCTGGATCTGATCCCATGACCGCGCCGCCAAAGAGATGGCTGAGCACCCAAGTCCAGGCGCGGTTATCAAGCGGCGCTTCCTCGATGAGGTGAACCTCGTCGGGGCCAATTTCAAACGGCAGCCCGACAATCCCTGGACGCACCGCGCGCGCGCCTTGGTCGAAGTGAGCCTTCGCCAACACGGCGCTGCCGATTCGCAGCTTTTTCAGGTCTCGGATCGTCGGGCGATAGCGCACACGCACGCCGCCGAATAGCCCGGCCTTCACCGTGCCCTCCGCTTCGGCGCGCACGGCGCTAACCCACATGGCCTGGTGGCGAATATCCTGCAAGCGGCGGGTCAGCTGTGTGCCCGCGCCGCCCGTACGACCAGCGACGAGCTCCAGCGGCAAGGCCAAGCTCTCCAGTTTGAGACCGTGTGCCATGCGGTGGGCGATGGAGGCCGTGCCCTGGGTGGCGCCGTGGTACAGGTCGACCTCATCTGGATACACACCAATGATGCCGGCACCCGGATGCGCCCGCCAAAATCGCCCGAGTGCAGGCAGCGCGATACCCGAGCGTTGAAGGAGGGGAGCCGTGCCAGTCGCTGAGGCCGCCATCAGGACGCCGCGCTTGGCTTGCACGCGAAAGTGGGCGCCCTTCTTTCGGGTCTGCGGATGCCGAAATCTACCTTTTACCCCGATAGCGACGCCGTTTTTGCGGCAAATGCGCGTGACGGGAGCGCAGGACAACACGGCGCCGCCGAGGGACATGACCTCCGGGATCCAGCCCTCATGGGCGGCCTGTTTGGCGCTGTGGCGGCACCCCTGCAGGCACCGAGCCGAGGCCTGACAGCCGCGCACGTTGCGCAGGGTTGGGTGGGTATCGAGACCGAGATGCGTCAACCCATCGAGCAGCCGCTGATTGTTCTCGCCAAAATGGGTGACGTCTACCCGGGTGTCGGTGACGTGGAGTTCGCTGGCGATCTCATCGAGGGCTGCGCCCATGCGACGGTGATCGAGCACATCCCCGAGGCCGTGATCTTGGTCCCACTGTTCGATCACATCGCCCGGCGTCCGGACCATGATCGCGCTGTTGATGACCGTGCCCCCGCCAACGACCTGAGCTTGCACGATGGGCAAGATGGAATCGCCGGTGGCGACGTTGGCGCCCCAATCCGGGAAGAGATCGCGCATGACGCCGAGCATGGTCTCTGGATAGTCCGCAGCGTCACGCCAAGCGCCGGCCTCGACGATAACAACGCGGTAGCCAGCGCGGGCCAAGACGATCGCCGCTGCCGACCCGCCGGAGCCGCTGCCAACGACGACGTAATCCGCGTCGATAGACACGTCGGGTTGTGCTCGAAAGGCAAGGTGAGCGCCATTCATCGCGTTTGGGCTCACGGGTTGACCTGCGGCTGCGATACCACGTCTACGCGGTGATCGGAGCGAAAGGTGCCCGGGTCGTGGCCATACGGCGCGTACCCCAATTGACCGCGCACAGCAGGGTCAGCCCCCCAAATTGCGCCTCCAACGGTCTTGAGCATCAGCATTGCCTGCCGCATCAAGTACCAGCGATGCCCCGCCATGGCCCTTGCGTGGCGATCGAGCGCGGAGCGCCCAAGCCAGAGCGCGGGTAGCGGCCAACCCAAGGTGACAATCGGGCTGAAGATGAAGGCGAATGCGCTCAGATAGAGACCGAGTCGGAAGGTCAGCGTCGCCTCCTTGGACAGGCGCTGCAGCGGGGCTGACAGGTTCGCTGAGTCGAGCCCAATCAGCCCGTCGACCGAAGGAAATAGGGCCGCTAATACCCATTTAAGCAGCACAACCATCAGCGGCGTTCTCCCGGCGTTCGCTCGCCAAGGATTGGGAAGGGACCCCACTCATGTCAACAGTGGCGGGCCGCGCCAAGGCTGGCGGAAAAGGGGCCGGAATAACGCCCCGACGTCGTGCGGTCCTCTTGCACGGGAAATCATCCGTCAAAACTGCCGCGGCCCGCTTGGCAGATGCCGAGCGGGCCGCAAGCGCGAATCCTAGCGAGACCTACCAGTCGTAAACGATGGCGAAGTCAGCTGCGAAGCCAGCTGTCGGAGCACCGGTGACCGCGAACACGCCGTTGTTGAAGAACGACGGTGTGACGTTGAGGTCGATCTGCCAGCCGCGGAGGTTGATACCGAAGCCGGTGGTAACCGTGTTCTGAACACTGGACGTGTGCTGCTCGTTGGAAGGAGCGCCATTCGGAGCCGTGTTGCCGATATCGGTGCGAATGATGGTCTGGCGAGCGCCAACGCGGAGAACCAGCCAATCGAAGGCGTGCGCCTCAGCACCGAAGCCGTAGTAGGGCATGATCTGCGAAGAGCCGCTGTCGAGATTGATGATGGTGACAGGACCGGCCGGAACCGGGACCTTGTTGCCCGACACGTTGGACTGACGGTAGGTCAAGCCGATACCAGGCTGAACCGTGACGCCTTCAGCGGGGCTGATGGCGAGGTCAGAACCCAGCGTAATGGTCGTCATGTCGGAGTTGCCCTGCTTGGCGCCGTTGCCGGCAGCGTCAGCGTTGTGCGTGATGCCCCGAGCGTCGTACGCGAAGGTGATGTGCGGCACGAGCTTGGCGATCTGGTGGACCTGAAACTCACCCTTGGCGACCAATGCGATGTTCATCAGACCGTTGGCGAGGTAGAGATCACCCTGGGCGCCCTGATCCGTGAAGGAAGCGATGCCGATGTGCAGGCCGAAGTCGAGGTTGTTGGTCTCGCTGAGATCGAGGCCGAATCCGATGTTGAAGTCGAACGCGCTGTTGGACTTCTCCTGAGCGCCGCTGGCGTTGTGGCCACCGATGCCGAGGTAAGTGCCGAGACGCATGCCCTCACCGATACGGGTACCGAAACCGATACCGAACTGGTGATTGGTCGGGTCCTGAGTGGGGGTGAAGCCCGCGGCAGCGCCAGCGGTCTGCTGGGCGATGCTCTGCGTGTTGACGACAGTGCCCTTACCAGCCCACGGCGAACCTACGCCGTACAACAAGAGAACGGCGTCGTCGGTCAGAGCGTAGCGGACGCTCATGGTGCCGTACTTCGCGCCAGCGGTGGCGTCGACGTCGACCTGATTGCCGTAGGTCGGCAGAAACTGCGGGAAAGACCAGATGTTCGCCTGATCGCGAACGGTGATGCTCTTCTCACCGCCGCTGAGGCTGTTAATACGGGTCTGAGTCGCAAAGGCCGGCGTCGCAATGAGCGCGCCAATGATTGCGGCAAGCAGCGGGATACGCAGGTGTTTCATGACGAGATCTCCTCGGTGGTGCCGCTCTGCTTCGTCGACTTCGCAAGTGCAGGTTGGCAGATGTTCGTGGGCCTGTAAGGACTTAGCCGCGGCGCGATACCACAGTTTGTCCGAAATCAAAACCCCTGCACTGCTCCCACAGTGCACCGGTCCTCATTGACCCGAGTCCTCGCAACCACGCTGACAGCACAAACGCCCGCCTGCAGTCGTCGAGGCTCCTCTATCGTGACAGGGTGTTACAGTGGCGCTGATTGTCCAGAAATTCAGCGTCAACGGCGTCTGCGCTGCCTGTTACGCCCTTCGCTTGTGCGCACACCTTTGGGCGTGCTACTTCGTCGCACGGGCGACACCGCCGCGCACCGGATGCGAGCCTTTTCATGATTCAATTGTATCACGTGCATAAACGGTATGATGGCGGCGCAGATGCCTTGTCAGATGTCACCCTCCGCGTGCGTGAAGGCGAGTTCGTCTTTCTCACGGGGCGCAGCGGAGCGGGCAAGTCGACCCTGTTGCGGTTGCTCTTGGTCATGGAGCGCGTGACGGAAGGGCAAATCCTCATCGGAGGGCGCAACATCCACGTGCTGCGCGACGGCTCGGTTCCCTACTTGCGACGCAATATCGGCGTTATCTTTCAGGACTTCCGCCTCATCCCCAATCGCACCGTGTGGGACAATGTCGCCATCGGCATGCAGATTTTGGGGATGGGACGCAAAGAGACCGAGCGGCGGGTCGGCCAACTGCTCGAAGCGATCGGTTTGGAGCAGCGCAAACATGCCTTGCCCCGTGATCTATCCGGCGGTGAACAGCAGCGCGTTGCGATCGCCAGGGCGCTGGTCAACGAACCGGCGATTTTGTTGGCTGATGAGCCCACCGGCAACCTCGATCCGCAGTTGAGTCTGGAGATCATGGATCTGCTGCTCGAGATCAACCGGCGCGGCACGACGGTGCTGGTGGCGACACACAATACAGGGCTGATCGAACGGTATGGGATGCGGACATTGGAGCTCGAAGCTGGCCGATTGCTCCACGATCACCCCCGCCGAGAAGGCCTGACCAACGAGCAGTCAAACTCCGCAACGTGGGATTTGGCGAGGACCACCGCCACAGAGGCCGCACAAGCGCCAAATGATGCATCCCCGACGGAGGTTTCGCCGTGAGCGCCTTTCTCCGCTTTGGCTACTTCCTGAAGCAGTCGATCCACCTGACGCGGACGTCACCGTGGCTCACCGCTGTGAGTGTGCTGACCCTAGCTGTAAGCCTGTCACTCATCGGTCTGCTTGCGACGGTGCTCTTCGCTGCGAATGGTCTGATAGACGACCTAGGCGCGCGCCTGACGATCTCCGTCTATGTGGTCGATGGCACGCCCAAAGACCGGATGACCGAAATCGAGACGCGGCTGCGGGCGCATCCAGGTGTGAAAGCTGTTCGTGCGCTCAGCCGTGAGGCGGATAGGGAGCGTAACCGCAAGCTCTTGGATCCCGAATTGCTCGCAGGACTCGACGAAGAGGCGATTCCGGGCCAGCCGCTGTTGGAACTGGAACTGGACAGTGGTCTCGCCTCACGTGGCGATCTAGACACGCTGATGAAGTGGGCCGAAAAGACCCGCGACGTGGAATCGGTCGAAGACGTGGAGTTCGGCGCCGAGAAGTTGCGGCTCCTCTTTGCAGCGGTGGAGATCTTGCGAACGGTCGGCTTCGTTCTCGCCGCCGTGATGCTGGCCAGCGCGCTGTTTTTCGTCTTTTCGACCATTCGTCTCGGGGTTTTCAGCCGTCGGCAGGAAATCGAAGTGCTGGCCTTGATGGGTGCAACGCCTCGCTTTATTCGCGCGCCATTTCTACTGGAGGGCGCACTCCAGGGGCTGCTTGGCGCGTTGGTTGCGATGGTTTTTATTGGTTTATTACATGCCGAACTTCAGGGGCTCGTGCGCGACATGTACCGCATCAACATGGAGAGCTCGCTCCTTCCGCCGACCATGGTGCTTTGGCTGCTCGTCGGCGGTCCCGTGCTCGGTCTCATGGCGAGCGGCGTGAGCGTCGGTCGCTACCTGCGGGTTTGAGACCGTGCGTGCTTGTCTACTCGCCGCGATGCTCGTCGTTCTGCCAACCGGTGGAGCGTTTGCCGCCGCCCATGCCCCATTGCCCAAGCAGGCGACAGTAACGACCGCACATCACCCCCAAAAACCGGCGCCCCTACGCGTCGCCGGTCCCGACAAAGCGCCGCTGGCCCAACAGCAGCACCCCAACGCGCTGTCGCCTGCCGAGCGGGCCGATCTGCATGCTCGCTACCACAAAGTCCTCGCTGAAGAGCTGGGCCTGCTCCGTGCCCTCGATCGTCTCGATAGCGACGCGGTGCAGGCCAGCAAACGACTCGCGCGGCTGTCCCTGGAACGAGCCGACGCGACGGACACCCTACGCACAGCAGAGACAGGGCGAGCGGCGGCCGAGAGAAGGCTAGCCGAGATGCGAAAGGCGGTGAGAGCCCGGCTGCGTGCCCTGCTGCGTTTGCGGCGGGTTCCGGCGTTACGCTTTGTGCTGTCTGCGCGCGATTTTGCCACCTCGGTGACGAAAGACCGGGTGCTCGGCAAGCTCGTCGAGGGAGACAGGGCACGTCTCGCGCGGTACCGGGCGCAGGTCAGCCGGGTGGCGGCGGTCACGCGCAAACGCGATGCGGACTTGGCGCGCCTCAACAAGCTCAATCGCGATGTGCACGATGAAAAGGCCAAGATTGAGCGCCAGCGCAACGACAAGCTGGCGCTGATCCGGCAGATCGAGGCGGATCCTATCTATAACGAGCGCGCCAGACGCGACATGGACGCGGCAGACCGGGAGATGGTCGAGAAGATCGAGACCCTCAAGCAGTGGCGCGCTCGGCGGTACACGTTCGGCCGTGTGAAAGGCAAACTGCTACCCCCCCTGACCCGCTACAGCGTGGAGATTCCTTTTGGGCCCCGCCGTCATCCCCGATTTGGCACGGTCACCTGGCATCGCGGCATCGATTTCCGCGTGCCAGCGAAGTCGAAAGCGCTGATTCGGGCTGTATTTTGGGGCCGTGTGGCCTATGTCGGCTGGCTGGTGGGGTATGGCACGACGATTATCGTCGACCACGGCAAGGGTTGGCACACCGTCTACGCCCATGTCCGCGATGTGCAGGTGAAGCCCCACCAAGTCGTTCGTACGCGACAGGCGATCGCCACAGTAGGTGCCTCGGGTTCATTGAAGGGCCGCTACCTCTACTTCGAGATCAGAGAAAATGGCCGCGCGCAGAACCCAACTCGCTGGTTTCGGTAGGCGGATCGCCCTGAGGCGCGGCAGCCAACAAGCCACAACCCCCGTCATTTAGTGTTTGTTATAGGCCGTGATCCCCCGCTCTCAGCCCCCCCCGAATACACCGGCTTTCGTCCGGCCTCGATCCCGGCTATCCTCGCGCCGACCATCACCCTCGGCCCGTCCAATGACGGGCCAGCGCGAGGCGCGAACCGATGCCGATCCCTGCCCACCCCACACGCGTGCTGCTGCTTTGGCGCCAGACCGCGACCTGTCTCGCCGTAGTTGTCCTGTGCGCGCTGTCCGCACGTCAGGCGCAAGCGGCTCATCCCGTGCTCGATCAGGCCAATGCCCTGATTGAAAATGAGCAGTTCCCAGACGCGTTCGGCAAAGTCGCGACGCTGCTGCCGACCTTGCCGCCCGGTGATGCGAACCTTTTTGCAGCCCATTTCACCATGGGCAAGATCCTCATGGGTCTCGGGCTGTACCAGTCGGCCCTGCGCAGCTTCGATGAAGTCGCTGTCGGCCCCGGTCACGCGCTGTACAACGTGAAAATGCGTGCCTACCTGGACATCCAGCACCACCTGCCCGGCAACTTGGCGACCGTCGAGCGGTTGAGCGAGGCGAAAGAGTCAGCCTTCAAGCGCGAAGATTTGCCTGAGATTCGCTACCTGCTTGGGCGCTACCACTTCGACGCCTCGGAGCACAAAAAAGCGCTGACGGACCTCAAGAAGGTGACTCCACAAGGCGGTGAGTTCTATCTCAAGTCCCGTATTTTAATGGGGATCACCTATGTCATCGGCAACTCAGCACGCCCCGCGCTGGAAGCCTTCAAGGATGTGCTGCGGTATGCCGATCGTGTGGGCCGGCCCGATTACTACGCGCCCTACGAGCAAAAAGCCCTGATGGCGCTCGGGCGGCTGTTCTTCTCGATCCGCAAGTACGAGACCGCCGGTCGCTACTACGATCGCGTTCGCGAAGGGACGACGCCGTGGCTCGATTCGCTGTTCGAGCTCGGCTGGACCTACTTTCACTTGCGGCGCCTCGACCGCGTGCTGGGGCAGCTGCACACGCTGAACTCGCCCTATTTCGAAGATCGCTACTACCCAGAGGCGCGGGTGCTCGAAGCCCTGATCTTGTTCCGGACCTGCCGTTTCCCAGAGACGCTGGTCGTGGTGCAGCGCTTCTTGCGCGACTACAAACCCCTGCGAAAGGAGCTCGATAACCAGCTCGGCGGCAGCCGGTCTGACGCAGAGTTCTACTGGTACTTGGCTTCGCTAGCGGCCGATAAAGAGGGGCTGAGTGTCGCGCTTCGGCGGATCTTCAACGCGGCGCTCAACGACCACGAGCTGCAGCGGGTATTCACCCTCGTCGCAAAACTCGGCGCCGAGCAGGCCGGTCTGGCCAAACTCAAGCGCAATACGTCGGCGCCGAAAGCTGCGCAGCTGCTCGTCGACGATCTCGGCCGCGTGCGTAATGTGATGATCAGCGAAGCGGGGGCCATGGCGCGCCGCCGGCTGACCCAGGTGCGCTCGGAGCTGACGGAGATCATTCGCCAGGGCTTGCGCATTAAATACGAGACGCTCAAGGCACGCCGGAACTCGATCAACGACGAAGTGCGCGTGTCCATGGCCAAAACCGCCGCCGCCGCGAGCGAGCCACGCGCCAAAGACGATGAGCATGTCGTGTGGCCATTCGACGGCGGCTACTGGCGTGATGAGCTCGGTGGCTACACCTACGATATTCGCTCTCGTTGCCAGAAAAAGCACTTCCCGCCGGGATGGAAGCCCAAGGCTGGCGCACCGAGAAAGGCCTCACCTAAGCCCGTAAAATCCGCAAAAAAGGCGGCAGCCTCGCCTGCCAGCGCCACATCCAAAGCCCCAGGTTCAAAGCCTGCGGGTGGTAAGTAGGAGGGCTGGCATGAAGTCGAGTTGGCTACAACACACCGCCCTAATGATCGCCGTCCTGCTGATGGCGTTTGCACCGCCTGCGTTTGCGAAAGGCAAGCGTCGAGCCAAGGGCAAAGCCTCTGGCGAGGTCACCCTCTTCAGCCGTCCAGGGTCCAAAAAGGGCAAGAAGGGCAAGAAGGGCAAGGGCGCTGCCAAGCAAAAGAAGAAGAAGGTCGCTGCGGTGCCCAAGCGGGTGACTGCCGCGCGGGCAACGCGCGGAAAAGCGAGCGTCGAAGACATCGATGATGAGGTCGACATCCTCCGTGAGTTGTTGGAGATCGAGCGCGGCTCCCCCAGTGAGGCGGACACGCTGCTGGAGCTGTCCTACGTGCTCTGGGACCGCGCCGCCGCCTACGAGATGGAGGCCTACGACACCTACTACACGGTGGGTATCGCCAAGGCGAAGAAGGCGGGCAACAAAGCCAAGGCCCACCGTCTGAAGATCGAGCAGCAGAACCTGCTGGAGCAGTCGCGCGGCACAAAGAATAAGGTCATCGACTACCTCAAACGGGTTGAGCGCCGCTTCCGTCGCTTTTCGAAACTCGACGAAGTGCTCTACGCGTTGGGCTTTCACCTCAATGAGATGAACCGCCACGGTGAAGCAGTCGACGCGTACATGCGCTTGGTTCGCAAGACGCCCAAGAGCGCCTACATCCCTGACGCGTACCTCGGTATTGGCAACTACTACTTTGGTAAGAACCAGGGTGGCGAGGCCATGAAGTGGTTTGAAAAGGTCAAGAAATTCCCACAGTCCGGTGCCTATGGCTGGGCGCTCTACTACGAGGCGTGGGTCCACTACAACCGCCAGAACTACCGCGGCGCAACGAAGGCTTTTGTGCGGGTGCTCGAGTACTCGGTCAAGGAGGCCAAGGGCCGTGTCAGCTTCTTGGCCGACGGCACCAAATACATGGTCCGCTCCTGGTCGGAGTATGGCGATCCTCGCCAGGCCGGTGCGTTCTTCAAACAGTCGGTTCCCGGCCAGGAAGAGCGCTTGCTCGACCAGTTGGCGCGCTACTACCTGTCGACCTCGCGCTACAAGGACTCAAACATCGTCCTGAACTCGCTCATCAAGCTGAAGTGGGAAGACAAGCAGGTAGTCGAATACCTCTTCATGGCGGTGGAAAACACCTACAAACAAAACGACCTGCCGGGCACCATCAGCGCCATCGAGCGGCTGAGTGAGGGCCTGCACAAACACGGCACGAGCCACAAGCGCAGCGGTGATATCGCCATGCTGCTCGCCGAGATGGCGTCGAACTACCACGCCGAATCCGAGCGCACATTGGACAACCAGGTGTTGGCCTACGCTGAGAAGATCTACCTCAGCTACCTGACCTTCTACCCCGACCACAAAGTCAGCTACGACATGCGTCACAACCACGCGTTGGCGCTCTTTCAGCTGGGACGCTGGGTGGAGTCAGCCAAAGAGTACGAAAAAGTCATCGAGGCCAAGGGTCCAACGGGTAAATACGCCGAGCCGAGCGCTCACCGGGCGCTGATTTGCTACCTCAAGACTGAGAAACTCAACGAAGAGACAGCAGCCAAAGACGACGACGAGATGTACAAGGCGAAGGCGATTCGTCCCGACAAAGAGAAGATTGTGCATGCCTGCGAACGCTACGTGGACATCGCTCAGCGTCAGAAGAAGAAGGAAGACGTGCCTGAGGCGCTGTTTGTGCTCGCTCGGATCTACTACCAGCACAATCAGTTCGACAAATCAGGTGCCCGCTTCGCCAACTTCGTGACCAACTACCCCGATCACAAGCTGTCGCTCGATGCAGCGCGCCTCATGCTCTCGAGTTTCAGCCTCGGTCAAGACGGCAACAACCTGATCAAGTGGACGGATATCCTCATCGCCAAGCCGCACTTCAACCAGGGTCGTCTGGGCGAGATCTTGACTGCGATTAAGGAAAATGAGGACTACAACCGTTGCTTGTCGCTCAAAGATCAGCCAATGAAAGCGGCCAAGTGCCTGCTGAAATACGCCCGCGAGTACCCCAAGGGCAACATGGCGATTCGGGCGATGACCGGTGCCGCTGCCTTTTACCGGCGTGCGCGAAACCGCAACAAGGTTATCGAGATCTACAAGGCGATCGCCAAACGCTACTCGTCGGACGCGCGTGCGCCTGATGCCCTGTACGAAATCGGTGAGATTCACCGGGAGACTGCGCACTTCATCAAGGCGGCTGAGGCCTACGAGTACATGGCCGACACCTACCCGAAGGCCGATCTCTCGAAGGCGGCGCTGCAGCGTGCGGCGTTGATTCGTGATGGCTTGGGCCAGGACAAGAAGGTCATCGCCAACGCCTTCCGCGCGCTGAAGATGAAGAAAAAGCGCCTGAAGAAGGGCGAAGATCCCGATCCGGCCGACGCGATTGAAGCGGCTGAGGTGGCCTACCGCCTGACCGTGGTCTACCTGCGGAAGAAGCAGTGGCGGCAGGCGGTGATCTCGGCCAATGGCTTCGTGAAGAGCCGTACAGACCTGCCGCAGTACTTGCGTTTGGCAGCGCTGTCGAACATGGCCAACGCCTGGATGAACATCCGCCGCGGCGCGACGAAGGCGAAGAAGTACCTGGAAGAGGTGGAGGCGATCGCCAACCAGCTCGCTGAAGAAGGCGAGTTCAAGAAGTTGCATCCGCTCGGCAAGGCGGCGATCGCCCAGGCGTTCTTCCTCCGTGGTGAGCTGCTGTATCGCTCGATGTTACGCATCAAGATCAAGACCAAAAAGCTCAAAGATGCCGTAAAGTTGGCAACAGAGAAAGCCAAGCGTGCAGCCATGGCGGACAAGTACTACCTCACCGTCGAAAAATCGAAGAATCCACGCTGGATCGCTGCAGCTGCCTCTCGGCGTGGTCGCGCTCAGCACGAGATCGGCAACAGCCTAGAGAATCTGCCGCCGCCGCGTGCCTTTAGAAAGCGCGAGGAGCTCGTCGAAGAGTGGCGGACCAAGATGACCGAGAAGGCCGAGCCCTATAAGACCAAGGCCATGGAGCTGTACCGCGCGGCACTCAAGCGCGCAGCAGAGCAGTTCGCGTTCGACACCTACTGGCAGCAGTCCATCGACAGCCTCAAGGAGCTCGACAACAAGTTCGCTGAAAAGGCGACCATGCCCGAGTTTACGGTCGGGATGAGCAAGGCGAAGTGGATGGGGCCCGAAAAGCCCAACGCTGCAATCCGTTCCCTGCGTTTGGCGCTCTTTGGGCGGACCCGCAAGACCGACATCATCGCGATTGAAAAGGCAGGCGGCGACCAGCAGGCCGGCAAGTTCGACGTGGCGGCGGCGTTCAAGAAGCTCGCGTTCGCGCACCACGCCCGCGGTCAAAATCGCCTCGCGGTGATGGTTGGCAACGCTGGCTTGTACGTGAAGCCAGCGCTCAAGAAGGACTCTGAGCTGCTCACCATGATGGCGCTGAGTCTGATCCGCATCGGGGACATCCAGAAGGGCATGCAGATGTTCAAGATGGCCGCCGACAACGATCCGACGGCGACGACGCCGCTGCTGAACATGGTGTCGATTCAGATCAAGCGTCTCGACCTCGAGTCGGCGATCGCCCTGCTGCGCAAGGTGCTCAAGCGCGATCCTGGTCACTACTGGGCCCAGGTCACCCTGCCGGTCGCGCTGCGCCGAATGGACGACGAAAAGGGTAAGGAAGGCGCCAACGCGACCGAAGCCCTCGCTATCTTAGACAAGCTCGCTGAGAACAATCCAAAGGGCCTTGAGGGCCATTACAACCGCTGTGTGATCGGCCAAGCGCTCCGTAACAAGGGCAAAAAGCAGGTCACGGAAGCAAAAGTGGCGTGCGAGGCGGCGCTGAAGGTTGCGACTGGTGCCGGTCCTGGTGGCGCAGCGAAGGCCAAAGAGCTGGCTAAGCGCGTGCAGGGGCTCAAGGATGCGCTGGAGTTCATGGAATAATCTCCATCGCTTGAAAGTTACCCGAGCTACCCTCAGTTGTGGTCCTGTCCTGTTGAGATCGCCCTCCCGGAGTTCACCTATGTTCGCCCGTGTGTTGCTTGCGCTCGTCCTTTGTGTCGGTTGCAGCAAACCCATCCAAGCGCCCAAACCGCAGCCACCACCATCGGTGAAAAAGGAAGAGGCGCCGGCGCCGGTCAAGAAAGCGGCGGTCAAGGCCCCGGTGAAGCTACCGCCGGGTATCGCGCCGGCGGTGGGCGCTGTGGCGACGGTCAACGGCAAGGACATCCCTGCGGCGAAGTTCAATACGGACCTGTCGCGGTTGGTCGGGACGGGCGTGCGGGTGCCCAAGGATCGGCTCAAGCACATCGCGCGCAATATCCTCAGCCGCCTCATCGAGCAGGAGCTTCGTCGGCAGGCCATCGCGACCGAACGCATCGTGCTGACCGAGCCAGAGTTCGAGGAGGCGTACAAGAAATACACCTCGCGTTATGTCGACAGTGAAGGCCGCTTTGATGAGGTGCAGTTCCGGACCACGCTCAAGCGCAACAACATGAGCCTCACCGAACTCAAAGCCCAGATCAGACGCGAGCGCTTGGCCCGAAAGCTGATCGAAAAACTAGGCAATGTCAGCGTCACCGATGCGGAAATGCGGGCGTTTTACGACAATAACAACTCGTCTTGGGTCGAGGATGAGTCGCGAGACGTGCGTACGATCTTGAGTCGCTGCCCACCGCGCGCCAATGCGGAAAAGGCTGCCGCGTGCAAGAAGAGGGCTGTCGAGATCTACAGCGCACTCAACGCGGGCGGAGACTTTGAGCAGATCGCTGAACGCTTCGGAAACGTGCCGCCCAGGGCGCCAATGCACCTGACCCGATCAAGCAGGGATGTCGCGCTGGCCCGTGCTGCTTTTTCGTTGAAGGTTGGCGAGGTGCATAAGCCCATCAAGACCCGGTGGGGCTGGTTTGTGATCCGCCTCATCGAGAAAAATAAGGCGCGGGTGCGGGCCTTTGAAGAGGTCGAGGATGACATCAAGACCCGCCTGACGGAGCGTAAGTACTACCTTGAGGGGCTGCGGACCGTTCGCACCCTGCGCGGCAAGGCCACCATCGTCACGCGGCTGCCATTTTAGACCGGCCCTATCGCCCTCAATCAGCATGCAATCGCAGCTCGACGCGGCCGCCTTGCAGTTCCTCGGCGGGCGGGGCTATCGCGGCGAAGTCGATTTCTAGGACGTCGTCTGACCACTGTGCGGTCGCCTTTTGTGCCGGACCGAACACCAGCCTGCGACCGCTGCGAAGCACCACCTCTCCCGTGAGCAACAGCGGCATTTGCAGACCGCCACGCCCCTCGTCGGCCTTCGCCGTGAGCATCCGACGTAGGGCCGCTCTGTGCAGCGACGTTTGCAGGAGGCGGCCCTCATCAATGCGCTGCAAGGGCGCGATGGCGAGCGGATAGGGGCGGGCTTGCGGCGCGAGTACGATCGTCATGAGCGGCACGCTAGCACCCCAATCTCCCCACGCAAATTGACGAGATCAGGGCCGATGCGCTACACCCGCGCGCACCTAGGATCTCGCGCGACCATCTTCCCGCGCCCCCAATGGAGAGCTTCATGCGTCGACTCGTGGCGAGTGTCTTGCTGTTGAACCTGCTATTTGCTGGCCCTGTTATGGCGACGGCGCCAGCTGCACAGCCCGCTGCTGCGGCAGCCAAAGGCGAGGCAGATTCCAGCAAAAAGGCTGAAAAACCAGCCGATAAGGTCGCAGCCAGTGACGCGGCAAAGACCGACGGGGACGTCCACGCAGAAAATGCGAAGTCCCTAGAAAAGACGATTGACGGCGCCTTTGGCGGGATTGTCGGTGTGCTCGCGACGGTGATGTTCTGGGAGATTCCGGGGCTCAAGATGCCCTTCGTGGTCGCTTGGTTAGCCTTTGGCGCGGTGTTTTTCACCCTGCGCATGACCTTCGTGAATATCCGCATGTTCACCCACGCCATCTCCGTGGTGCGCGGTCGCTTTGATGACCCCAATGAGCCCGGTGAGGTCAGCCACTTTCAGGCCCTGAGTTCAGCGCTGTCGGCCACCGTCGGCCTGGGCAATATCGCCGGTGTGGCCGTCGCCGTCATGGCGGGCGGTCCAGGCGCGGTGTTCTGGATGGTCTGTGCCGCGGCCTTCGGCATGACCAGCAAGTTCACCGAATGCACCCTCGGCGTGAAATACCGGATCACCGACGCCAACGGCGCGGTCAGTGGCGGTCCCATGCAGTACCTGTCCGCCGGTCTGCAGGAGCTGGGGCTCGGCCCCATCGGCAAGGTCCTCGCCGGTCTCTTCGCCATCCTGTGCATCGGCGGCAGCTTCGGCGGCGGCAACATGTTTCAGGTCGGCCAGAGCTACGGTGCCATCAGCGAGGTGCTGCCCTTTGAGCTGAGCAAGTCGGTCTACGGCCTCACCATGGCGGCGCTGGTCGGCGTGGTCATCATCGGTGGTATCCAGTCCATCGCGCGGGTCGCAGAGAAGATCGTGCCAGCCATGGTCAGCATCTACGTGATCGCGGCGCTGTTTGTGCTCATCAGCCACGCAGGCGACGTGCCCAGCGCCTTTGGCCGCATCGTCGGCGAGGCCTTCAACCCGAAAGCCGGATTCGGTGGCCTGCTCGGCGTGCTGGTACAGGGTGTTCGGCGGGCAGCGTTTTCCAATGAGGCAGGTGTCGGCTCGGCGTCGATCGCCCACGCGGCCGCCAAGACCGATGAGCCGGTGCGCGAAGGCATCGTCGCCCTCCTCGAACCCTTCATCGACACCATCTTGGTCTGCACCATGACCGGCCTGGTGATCGTCATCACAGGCGTCGCCGAAGATCCCGCCAACGCCCAGCTCGTCGCCGACAAATCCGGTGCAGCCCTGACCGCGGTGGCCTTTGGCTCGGTCATCTCGTGGTTTCCCAAGGTGCTCGCCATCTGCGTCTTGCTCTTCGCCTACTCGACGATGATCTCGTGGAGCTACTACGGCGAGCGCTGCTTCACCTACCTCTTCGGCGCCAAGAGCTCGCTGACCTACAAGATCATGTTCCTCATCATGGTCTACGTCGGCGCGGTCAGCTCGATGAGCAACGCGCTCGACTTCTCAGACCTCATGATCCTCGGCATGGCCTTCCCGAATATTATCGGGCTGCTGGCCCTGAGCGGCAAGGTCAAGAAGGACCTCGACCACTACGTCGCCAAACTCAAGGCGGGCGAGTTCAAGACCTTCAAGTAGCGCTGAACCCTTGGTTTTTCGGGTTATTTGCTGAACTACGGCTGTTGTTTCGACCGCCCAGCGCTATCCACTCGCTAGCGGCCGATGGTGGCGCCGCGGGGCTGGGTTGCCGCCGCCTGTAGCCAATCCGACGACGCCCGGGGCCGCAAGAACGTGCGCACATTCGCCCGCACGTGCTCGACGCTGCTCATGCCCACCAGGGCGCTCGTCACCGCTGAACGGGCAAATTGCAGCGCGGTATGAGCGGGCAAGCGGGCTTCGTTGCCGGGCAGTACACCGCTCCCATCGGGCAAGGTCCGCGAGGTCGCGAGCTTCTTGGCCAAGCGCCCCTGATGCAGCGAGCCGCTGGTAAAGCTCACCAAACCGAGCTCGCGGGCAGCCTCCAAGACCGTCAACTCCTCGTCACCGCGCCGGTGCACACGCTGATTTTTCAGGGTCAGGGCTTCCGGTAGATGCAGACTCAACGGCACCTGGATCGCCTTGAAGCGATGCCCCCTACCTGCGACATCCTCGGCGCACTGCACCAACTCAGCCAGCGAGAGGTAGTCCTTGTCCTTCTTCGCAGCGCGCAATCCCGGCCAGGTCGCCACGCCATAGACGCGAATCTTGCCCTCATCTGCGGCGGTCTCCAGGGCGGCAAATGCGCGCCGCACCCGATCCAAGAAGGTCTCGCGATCGACCTCTTGCAGCTGGCTCTCAGGGTTGTGCAAAAAGTAGACGTCGATGGTCTCTAGGCCCAGGTTTTCAAGGCTTTGGCGCAAAGTCTCCGTGATGTAACGCGGCGCCATACAGTGACAGCCGCAGTTCAACTCGCCTTCATCAGCTAGGCCGCGATCGATGGTCTGCGCCCGGAACCAAGCGTCGGGGTCCATCGGCGGCATGTCACCGAGGGGCACGAAGCCGGCTTTGGATGCGACCAACACTTCACTGCGAAAGATCTCGCCCATGTCGATCAGCTGGCGCAACGCCGCGCCCACCGCACGCTCAGAGCGCTGGCAGCGGTAGTTCGACGCCGTGTCGATGACGTTGATGCCCTGGCGCACCGCCTCGACGATCGCCTCGATGTAGCGCGCGTCCGTAGTGTCATCGGGCCGGCCCAGATAGGTGCCAATGCCCAGGCTCGATAGGTGCAGCTGCCCAGCGACCGACGAATAGGCATCAGCCGCCTTGCCGCCCTGGTGGCGTTCAACAAAGCGACGTGTGCCTGCCTCGGTCGCCCAAGGCCGTTTGGAGATGAGCTCGCTGACCACCGGGATTCCTCGTCTGATTTGGGGCGCTGTGCGTGTGGACACGCTGTGTGGACAATAGATGTGGACGCTGCGCTGTGATGGTGCCTGCCCATCGTCCGAAGTCAACGAAGCAGGGCAACGGGCCTTCGTCAACCCGCGGCCATGCGAAGACCTGTGATCGCGCTGGCATAATCATCGGTACCGAAGACCGCGCTGCCCGCGACAAACCAATCCACGCCGGCCTGCCTCGCCGCAGCGATGGTGCTCGGTTTGATGCCACCGTCGACCTGGATCTTGAGGTCGGGATTGTGCGCCTGCCGCCACGCATCGATAGCGCGCACCTTGTCGAGCACCGCAGGGATGAACGACTGACCGCCGAACCCAGGGTTGACGCTCATCACCAGCACAAAATCGAGCTCAGGCAAGATCGGTTCCAGCAGAGAAAAGGCGGTGTGAGGGTTGAGTGCGACGCCCTTTTCCATGCCTAGCGCGCCGATCCGCTGCACGGTGCGATGCAGGTGAGCACACGCCTCCAGGTGCACGCTGATCTTTTGCGCGCCCGCCTCGGCGAAATCATCGAGCAGGCTGTCGGGGTCGGTCACCATGAGATGACAATCGAGCGCCAGATCGGTGGCCTTCGCCAAGGAGCGAACGATCGGCGGCCCCAAGGTCAGGTTCGGAACGAAGTGGCCGTCCATCACGTCGATGTGCAAAAAATCAGCGCCAGCGGCCCCAACCGCCGCGGCTTCATCGGCTAATCGCGCAAAATCAGCGGATAGAATCGATGGGCAAATCTCGATCGCAGAGCTCATCGCTCACCTCCCGGCCCTGTGCGGTGGGCGCAGTTTTTACGGATTGGCGGCGTTAGGCGTGGGCTTGTCGAAGGTCTTGGTGATGTCGCTGCCATCGGGGGTGCGACCCCAGCTCTTGCCCTCTGGAGCGTCCCCGTCTTTCCAGTCAGCCATGTCCTGCAACGCGCCGTCCGCCGAAAACAAGCTCACTGCCTCAGAAGCGCCCAGGCCCTTTTCGATGGTCGGCGAACCCGCGCCGTCCTTGTTGAAATAGATCACCAAGAAGCCCTTGGCCGGAATGCTGATGCCCGGCGGCAGTGGGATGGCTTCGGCAAAAGGCTTGCTCTTGCTGTCGATCACGCGCCAGCCGGTCATGTCCACTTTGGCATCGGTGGTGTTGTAGAGCTCGATCCAATCTGAGCCGGTGGGGTTGAACTGGCTATCGGGCACGGCTTTGACCACGACCTCGTTGACCACGACGCTCGGGTTGGTAGTCGCACCGGTATCCGATCCGCCGCTATCGGAGACCGCGCCATCGGTGGTTGTGCCATCGGTGGTTGTGCCATCGGCGCCATCGACACCGCCAGTCTCTGTGCTGCACCCAGACAGACCGAATACGAGAAAAGTCGCGCAGGCACAGGCGGCCAACGATCGGACAAACAAGGACATGACGACTCCGAAGGCGGGCTCAGGGGCCCGGCACAAGACCAAGACTAGACCAAGACTAGGTTTGAGGCGGCGCGGCAGTGGTTGGGGTAGGCGCGTCGGGGTTATCGACGGCGTCGTCCCCAGACTCGGTCTCTTCGTGGTTGATGAACAGGGAAAAATACTGCCGCGGCAAGACATCGAACTGCAGCGTCTGCACAAAGCCGGCGCCGCGTGTCTCGGCGATGATCGTGTCCAGGCTCAGGCGCTCCTCAACGGGCGGGCCTTTGATCTGAGCGTCCGGCTTGAAATCGATGATCACCAGACGACCGGTAGGCTTCATCCGCTCACGCATCGCCTGGAGCATCTCGACCGGCTGCTCGAGCTCGGGGTAGGTGTTGAGCAGCAACATGCGATCGAACAGCGTCGTCAGCGGCAAATCGCCCGCTTGGCCCACAACAATCGTCACATTGCGCAGTTTGAGCTTCGAAACACGACGTTTGAGCAGGGCCACCAGCTTCAGATCGGTCTCGACCGCGAGCACCCGGCCCTTGGCGCCAACCGCCTTGGACAGATACGGCACCATGTAGCCCGCGCCGGCACCGATGTCGGCGACGACCATCCCGGGCAATAGCCCCATCTTTTGCACGATGAGGTCAGGCTTCTGCCACTTGGCGCGATCGGCTTCAGTCACCGTCTTCAGGCGGGTCACGCTGGGGGTGCGCTTATGGCCGCGACGGCCGCCACAACCGACCAACGTCAAGGACAACGCCAGGGTCATCAGCAGCAAAATCGCCGTGATAGGCCGTGCGGTGGAGCGAAATGGGGTGTCCGTGCGGTGCATGGCCGATCCTCTCTGCATTTCAGCCGCGGAGCATGCCCGAGGCAGGGGAGATGGGGCAAGCCGCCCGTCCCTGTCGCGCACGCAAACGCGTCAACTTGCACATTGATTCACCCTGGAGACCCCACTTTTCGATCTGAGATCGACCACAAGGTTGCGCCATCACGCCTGGACTGGCAGAAATCGCCGACGCGACAATGTCTTCGCGGTGATCTGTGAGCCAGCCATGACCGATAGCCAGCCCAAGCGTCCAAACCCGATTCGCCGGCTCTACGAGTGGGTCCTCGGCTGGGCCGACACGCCTTATGGTGTGCTAGCGATGGTCCTCGTGAGCTTTGGCGACTCGTCCTGCTTTCCCCTGCCGCCCGATCCGCTGCTGATGGCGCTGGTCTTGGGAAATCGCAAGAAAGCCTGGAAGTTCGCGGCCTACTGCACCGTGGCTTCCGTCGCTGGCGCGGCCCTGGGGTACGTCATCGGCAGCAGCTTCTGGCACGCGGCGGAGTCGGTCTTCATCCCGACGTTGTTCAAGTGCCACCACTTCCTCGAGGTGGGTAATCGCTACGCTGACAACGCCTTCTTGGCCGTCTTCACCGCCGCTTTTACGCCGATTCCATTCAAGGTCTTCACGATCAGCGCCGGCGTCTACAGCGACTTGGTTGACTTCGGCACGCTCATCGGCGCATCGGTCGTCGGTCGCGGCGCGCGCTTCTTCCTCGTCGCTGGATTGTTGTTCTTCTTTGGACCGCCCATGCGTCGCTTCATCGAAAAGCACCTCGAGTGGCTGACCCTGACGTTCACCGTCCTGCTCGTTGGCGGCATCGTGATCATCAAGGGGGCGGGACCGCACACCAGCCGGGACGGGCTCTGCGCCCAGGGCAAAGTCCTCTCGAAGACCCACTGCGCCTGTGTGTCCAGTGATGAAAATGAGGTTGACCGGCCGTCGCTGCGCGCGCCATCCGCCTCATCGAAGGTCCCGCCAGGAACCACCCTGCCGGAGACGCCAAAAGTAGCGCCGACCCCTAAGCCCACCGAAAAGTAACGGCGGCAGCGCGACCTGCGGCGGGCGCCTTGACCGACCTACCGGCGGCGCCGACGCTGGGGACCATGAGCGCTGACGCCCTAGCCCCAAGCCCTAGCCCCTTACAGCTGCCTGCAAAGCCGGCGTTGGCCGTGGCTTTTGTCTACCTGCGCGCCCAAGCCGGTGACGACTTCTTCGCGGACGTGCCCTTTCTGTGGTCTGCCGGGGAGCTGCGCCAAGACGGCATGCGTGCGGAGGTCTTCGAGGTGCGCTACGAGCGCGACGCGCCCGCCTACAATGCGCTGCTCGATGACGACCTGATGGCGCGTTTGCAGTCGAACGGCTACGGCTTGGTGGTGCTGCAATCGTGCTGGCGGCCCGGTTTTATCGAGCGATTGCGCGGTTTGGGCTTGCTAATTTGCGAGACAGCTCCGGCAAGTGTGCGTGAGGGAGAACGGGTCGATTTCGCGATTCGGCACTTCACACGGGACCGCCAACCCTTGCGGCAGCTGTGCGCGCGCCTGCAGGCCGGAGACGACCTGACCGGCATCGCCAATCTGTCGGTGCGGCAACAGGACAGCATGATGGCCGTGGGTTCTGAACGCCCCGTACCGCCAACGCCAGCGGCGCGCCTGCCCTTTTGTCCGCTGCCAGAGACGACCCTCATCGGAAAAAAACTCGATCTACGGGGAGAGCAGCCACCCGTCCGCCGGACCCTCGACACCAACGACGGCTGCCCCTTTGCCAAGGTGGTGGACGACAACCCAGCCTTCGACGGCGTCGACCTGTCTCACGAAGCCGTGACCCACGCGGGCTGCAGTTTTTGCTTCATGGGCGGCGACTACAAAGCCCTGCCGTGGCGGGAGACGGTGGAGATTCACCTCGATCAGATCGAGGTCTGGCAACGCACCGGGCTCGACGAGGTCGTGCTGCGCGATCAGCACGCCATCCGCTATTTGCCCTATCTATTCGAGCGGGCGGCGGAGCGGAAGCTGCCCCCATTTGGCGTGCTCGTGCCTGGGCGCGGCGATGCGATCTTGCGCTACGGTGAGACCCTGAAGGCTGCGGCGGAGGCGGCGTCCCAGACAGCTGGCATGTGGTTTTCGCTCTATCTCATCGGCTTTGAATCGTTCAGCGAAGCGCAGCTGCAGCGGTTCAATAAGGGCGTCGTGCCAGAGCAATATGGCAAAGCGCTGCAGGAGCTGCGGGCCTTGCACAGCGCCCATCCAGACGCGTTTCGGCTGTACGCCTACGGCTCGAGCTCGTTTATTTTGTGGGAGCCGTGGGCGACCTTGGACGACCTGCGGGCCAACGTGCGCTTCATCGATGAACACGCGGTCATGCGCCTGTCGAGCGGCTTTGCCAGCACCCGACTGCGGCTCTATCCGAATCTACCGCTGTATTGGAAAGCGAAGGCCGACGGACTCTTGACCACAGGGCCGGCAGCTGACGATCGCGGCGCGGCGCAGACCGGCTATGCGGCCGAGGCGGGCTGGCGATACGCAGATGGGCGCGTCGCGGCGGTGGAGGAGTTGGTCAGACGCCTGCTGCAGCACACCCGCCCGACCGCAGGCGTGGACGTGGTGGGTGCGGCGACCGCCTGGGCGACGGCGCGATGGCCAGCTGCGTTGCCCCCACAAGATGCGGCAGCGCTGGCTGAGACCGCGTCAGCGCTCGCAGCAGCTGTGACTGAGGCCGCGGACGGATGGCGTGTCTTGCGGCAGCGCTGGCGGCCGAATCAGTCAAAGGCGCGGCCGCCGGAGGCGACCGGTTCGTGGCAAGCGCAGGCCGACGCCCGGCAACAACAGCGGCGGCGGCGGGCGAAGGGGACGGCGGATCGAGCCGAGCGCGTGCTGCGCCTCGGCGCGGCCTGCAATAACCAGTGTCGCACGTGCATCGGCCACCGCGATCACTTCGAGACGGACTCGCAGCGCATGCAGCATTTGGCCCGGAAATCCGGTGAAAAAGGCGAGCGCGTGACGTTTGCGGGCCGAGAGCCGACGCTCCTCCGGGGGCTGCTCCCGCTCATCAGAGAGGCCATCGAAGCCGGCGCGAACGGAGCGGAGCTGGTGACCAATGGCCGCGCCCTATCGGTGCCCAAGGCGGCCCGGCGGCTGGCCAGAGCGGGCGTCTCGAGCCTCATCATCAAGCGCCACCGCGCGGCGGACGCCGACGAGGATGCCTACGTGCAGGCACCCGGCGCGGCAGAGCAGGCGACGGCAGGCATGGCGGCGGCCAAGGAGGCGGGGATCGCGTTTCGGGTGCTGCTCATCCCCACAACCGAAGCCCCGCAAGAACTCAGCGAGATGGTGCGCTGGGCCCATAAGCAGGGCGCCCGCGGCGTCCAGGTGGAGGTTCGCATCGCGGAGGTCGCGCTCGGTGCCTGCGCCCAGTGGGCAGCGGCTATCGATGAGGCAGTCAGCGTCGCTGCAGCTCTCGGGCTGGAGCTGACGGTGGCGGGCGACTAGTACTGCCAGTGGAGCCAGTGCAACCCTGCGCAGCCAGTAGAGCCAGTACAGCCAGTGCAATCGGTACAGCTACGCGGCATTTTTGGCGGCACGAGAGGCCTGGAGCCAGCCCCAAGCCAGCAGTACGACCCCCACAACCAGCCAGGCATCCGCGATATTGAAGGTCGGCCAGCTGCCGCCCCAGGGGTAGTTCACTTTCACAAAATCGACCACGCCGGTGCCGCCGCCTGGCGCCTGGCGCATGACGCGATCGTAGCCATTGCCGACAGCGCCCGCCGCTAAAAGGCCGAAAGCACCGGCTTCGAGCTGTGTCGTTGGGTTTGTCCACACGGTCCACGCGAGGCCAACCACCACAGCCAGGGCGCCAATGCCCAAGATCAGCCGCATGGACTCTCCGAGATCAAAGACTGCACTGAACGCCGTGCCGCGGTTGTAGCTCAAGGCCATCTCCAACCAGGGCTCTGCGACCATGATCGCTTGGTTGGGCAAGTCGGTCAGGGCGTCGACGGCCCAGGCCTTGCTGCCCAGATCCAGCACAGCGCCCACGACAGTCAGCGCGGCGAACCAGATGAAGGCTTGGCGAGAGGGCGACTCGGAAGCGTCTGACATGATACCTGTCCTCTGCGCAGGATGCGCGTGATAGCCGCCCAGGCCGGCGGGCGCCGCAGTGTGGCGCGACACTGCCGAGGAGGCAACGTGCAGCTCGCCGACCGTCGACTCTGGCTCTGGGCAGCGGCCTTGCCTGCCGGCGCGCCGGTCGCGCTGTTGATCGACCGATGGATGAGCCGCCGGGCGCGCCAGCAGACCTTTGCTGCCGCAATCGACGTGCCTCAAGCCCACGCCGCGCTGGTGCTGGGGGCGCGGGTCGGCGATCCCGAAGCTCCGCTGCCGTGCTTGGTCGATCGCCTGACAGCCGGTCTGGAGCTCTGGCAGCAGGGTCGCGTTTCCGTCATCGCGGTCAGCGGTGACGACGGTCAGTTGCGCCAGGATGAGGTCACGCCGATGGCGCGCTGGCTGCGGGCGAACGGGGTTCCCGCAGACCACATCCTCGTCGACGGCGGAGCCTACCGCACGCTCGACAGCGTGGTCCGAGCCCGCCATCGCCTGGAGCTACAAAGCGTCGTGCTGTGTACCCAAGCCGACCATCTGCCGCGCGCGCTGTATCTCGCGAGCGCCGTCGGCCTGCCAGCTACGGGATTGGTCGCCGATCGCCGGGTCTACAAGGACTGGCTGCGCTCTCGCGTCTACGAAACCGCGTCACGCGCCATGGCAGTGGCCGACGTCAGGTTGCGCGGGGAACTCGCTCGCCAAAGACAGCGCGCATCGGCAGCCCGAGACGACGTTGAGCAAAGCTGATCGCCAGCTTTCACCCCTAGTTTTCGGGCTCTTTGAGCAGAGGCTGCAACTCATCTGCCTCGATCAACGCGCGCAGATCACTCGCGCCCCCGACCAAAACGCCGCCCACGAAGACCATCGGGAAGGTCGGCCAACCCGTCCACATCTTGAGCGCGTTACGACGACGCCACTGGTTGAGGTACGAGCCATACTCCAGATAGACGTGGTCGACCCCCGCCTTGTTCAGCAAGAGGCGCGCCTTGATCGGATTGGGGTTCTGTTTCATGCCGACGACCACGACCTGATTGGCTGCGACGGCCGACCGGACCTCGTCAACGATGTCGGAGTGACGACTGCCGATCTTGTGGCGGACTGCGGGATGGACTCTGTCTTCGGGTAAAATATGACGTTGCATCGGGCGGCTCCAGGATGAGGTGGGACCAAGAAAAGTCGGCAAACGCCGATGCGCAAGCAATTTTAGTGAGGTGCGCCCTCGCCCCTAGCGCGCGCGCAGGGACCGACTATGCTGCTAGGCCTCTGCGCGACACGAGCTTGGCCAACCGGCCACATTTTCCCCCGCGCTGACGAGGCTTGATGAACGCTGCAACCCCCGTGAACGAAACGACCCTCTCCAAATTGCCAAACGGGCTCACGCTCATCACCCAACCCGTTCATGCAGCGCCCGTCGTGGCTTTCCAGGTGTGGATTCACGCTGGCGGGTTCGATGAACTGGACGGGGAGCGAGGCTTGGCTCACCTGCACGAGCACATGCTGTTCAAGGGCACACCGACACGCGGGGTGGGTGAAGTGGCGGCAGCTGTGGAGGCTGCCGGCGGTCATATCAACGCGTGGACCAGTCACGATCAGACCGTCTACCACGTGGTGATGCCGGCCCATGCCTGGAAGACCGGCTTGGATGTGCTGAGTGATGCGGTCTGCCACAGCCTATTTGATGCCGACGAGTTGAGCCGAGAGATCGAGGTGGTGGTCGAGGAGATCAAGCGCGCCGAAGACAGCCCAGGCCGGGTCGCGTGGCGGCAGATGTTTGGTCAGATCTTCACAGGACACCCCTATTCTCTACCGGTTTTGGGCACGATCGACTCGGTGCGCTCGATGACATCGGAGCGGATGAAGGCCTTCTGGGGCAAGCATTACGTGGCCAAGAATACGACCGTGGTCGCCGCTGGTGATCTCGATCCAGCCGAAGTCGCCCGCGAGGTCGAAGCGCGCTTTTCGGATTACGGTCTGTCGAGTGCCCAAGAAAAGCCGGCTTCCGCGCCGCCCAAACCCGAGCCCCTAGCAACAATCACCCCCTCACAATTCAGCGAGACCCGAGCCATGGTGGCCTTTCCCGGTCCCGATCTCAGTCACGAAGACGTGGCGCCGCTCGATGTTTTTGCCCTGGTGCTCGGCCAAGGCGAGAGCTCTCGACTCTCGCGCTCCGTGCGCCGCGACTTGCAGCTTGCCAACGATATCAGCGCGTCTTGCTACACGCCGAGGTACGCCGGGGTGTTTTCGTTGGGGATGCTGACGGATGCCGAGCGAGTCGAAGCAGCCTTTGATGCGGGTCTGGCGGAACTTCAGCGCGCCCTGACGTTCGGTATCACCGCCGAGGAGCTCGAAAAGGCGAAGAATCTCATCTTGGCCGAGGCGACCTACAAGCGTGAGACCGTGCAAGGCCTCGCCAACTCTGTGGGGTATTTCGCTGTGGCTTGTGGCGATCCCGCAGCTGAGCAGCGCTACTTCGATGCCGTGGCCAAGGTGACCTGCGAAGACGTACTCCGCGTCGCCCGGGCTTGGCTGACGCCCGATCATGCACAAGTGGTCGTCCTGCTCGGCAAGGACGCAGAAGACGGCCCGACGCTACCCGAGCCCGCTGCGTGGCTCGCCAAGGTGACGGCGGCCGTGACTCAGATCGATCCAGCGGTCAGCGCGGGAACCCATGGCGGCTCCGAAGATATCGTCGATGGCATCGAGCGAATCGAGCTGCCCTCCGGAGATATCTTGCTGGTGCGTGCCGATGGCGGCGATGTGCCGGTGATGAGCTTGCGCGTCGCCGCGCTGGCCGGTCTGCGCACGGAGACGGCAGCCAATAGCGGACACGGTCGCATGCTGGCGGAGCTGCTCACGGCGGGCACATCACGGCGTACGAGCGAGGCGATTTCCCAGGCGGCGGAGTCCATGGCGTCCGATATTTCGGGCTTTTCGGGGCGAAATAGCATCGGCCTGACCATGCACAGCCTCACCCGCAACGGCGACGCGACGCTGGATCTGTTATTCGACTGCGTCAACAACGCGACGCTGCCGCAGTCCGAGATTGAGATCGTGCGCAAAGCCCAGCTTCAGGACATTCACCACGCCAGTGATGCGCCTGCCCGCACCGCATTCCGCGGGGCGCTAGAGGCCTTGTACGGCGATCATCCCTACGCGCTGGATTCACTGGGCACCGCCGAGAGCGTCACAGCCTTGGACCGCGACACCTTGCGGGGTCTGCTGAAAGGTCGGCTCGCCGGCGGCCAACCCGGGAGTCCTAGGCTTGTCTGGGCGGCTGCCGGTGATGTGAATGCGGCCGAGCTCGCCGCCAAGATCGCTGCGGCCAGTCCGTCCAGCGATGGCGCCTTGCCAGTGCCGGTCTCTCGGGATGCGTCGTTTCCGACCGAGCGCATCGAAGTGCGTCACGAGGCCGACAAGGCGCAGGCCCACGTTGTGCTGGCGTTCCCTGGTACCCGCCTCGATCACCCCGATCGCTTTCCGTTGGCCATCTTGTCGACGGTGCTGAGCGGTCAGGCCGGTCGCCTCTTCTTGCAGCTGCGTGACAAACAGTCGCTCGCCTACACCGTAAGCAGCATGAGCGCCGAGGGGCTCGATGCGGGACACTTTGCCTTTTACATCGGCACCTCACCCGACAAGGTCGACACCGCCCTTAGCGGGCTCTACGGCGAGATCGACAAGGTGCTGCAAACCCAGATCACCGCCGACGAGCTCGACCGTGCCAAGCAGCTGCTGTCGGGCGGTCACGCCATTGGCCTGCAGCGCTCAGGCGCGCGTGCGGCGACGATCGGCTTCAACGAGCTCTACGGCCTGCCGCGCGGTGCCTGGAGCGCCTGGTTGAGCCAGATGATGGCGGTCACCGCGGCAGACGTGCAGGCGGCGGCGCGGCGCTACCTCACGGTCGGTCAGCATGTCGAAGCTGTGCTCAAGCCGTAGCTACTCTTGAGCCGTAAATGCGCGAAAGACCTGATTTCGTGGGTAATAACTGCGCAAAACGGCTGCATAAATACCGACGACGCTACAATCCAAAGCGGCTGAGGCCTTGTTGGCCCCAGCCGCGCTGGATCATGTGTGCCGCGAAGGAACTACAGGGTCTTTAGGTAGGCGACCAGGTCATCGAGTTGCGCCTCGGACAGGTGGTCGGTGTGGCCCATGGTCTTCGCCGTCATCTTGAGCGCCTCTTTGAGTGTACGTGCCCGGCCGTTGTGGAAGTACGGCGCTGTATGCCAAACGCCACGTAAGCTGGGCGTATCGTAGGGCAGCGGCACGTCCGTCCACTTCACGGCGACCTTGCTCTCATTGGCGATGCGCTGCGCCACCAAGAGCCGTTCGGCGGTGTCTGCGATCCCGACGTCAAAGCTCTTCGCGTTGGTGCCTGTCCCATTGGTGTGACACGTCGCGCAGGCCACCTTTGGATCGAAAAACAGCTTCTTGCCCCGGGTCGCGGCCGCCGACAGCTGCTGCGACTGACGGTTCGGATTGGGCGGTGGCACCAGTCCCTGGGTCAAGAACGCCTCCAGCGCCGCGAGGTCATCAGCCTTCAACCCCTTGCCGCCCATACGCTCGATGGTCTTGCCCATGTTGTTCTTCAGGGCATGTTCTGTGCCCTTCCAGTTAAATGGCGCCGTCCCCAGCAAGCGACCGGCGAGGGCTGGCGTCTGCCTTGGCTCCCCGTCGACAAACCAGACCTTCTTGTCCTCGTCGCCCTCAAAGTGACAGCTCGCACACGCGAAGCGGCTCGCCTCGGAGATGCCCTGGTTGGGGGTGTGGTGGAAGATGCGGCGCCCCTTGCGCAACAGTGGCGGCAGGGGATCGATGCCGTATGCCGCTTGGGTGGACACGAAAGTCAGCATCGGCGCTTTCAGGCGTTTGCTTGAACTAAAGGCCTGACTAGGCGTCGTAACCGCACGAGCGATCAGCGGGGCGACATCGACCCGGCTAACCGTGAAGTCGTGGCCGTTGAGTACATAGGCCGTCTTGCCGTCGGCGCTCAGCGCCAAGCCACGGGGGCCCTGACCGACGTTGATCGCAGCCAGAGGCGCGGTGATCGGATCTTTCACGGCCGTGTTCAGCGCGAGCACGTTGTCGGTACCCGTCGCCACCAAGAAGGCCACACTCACCGACGGATGATGAACCAAGTCGACAGGCTGATCGAAACGACTGAGGAAATCGCGGTGGGTCTCTGGATCACGCACCGGCGACGAGCCTCCGAAGTGTTTCACCTGACCCAAACTCGCCACGCGCGGCGTCACGCTCACCTGCATCGGACGCTGCGGAATCTGCGAGCAAGCGCTCGAGCCTCCGTAACCACCGGACGACGCTTTCTGTACGTTGGTCTGTGCAACACCCCGGTTTTGCAGAGTGTGACCGACGAGGTAGCCGCCGCCTGGCGTGCCCGCAAGAGCCACCGAACGACTCGCACGATCCGTCTGAGGCTCCGTGCTCGCGCCCTGATTGACCGTGCCCTTGGACATGAAGGCGCCCGGCTCAGTCGGGTTGTGACTGCGCAGCATGCGCAGCTGAGAAGGACCGGTTTTCGGCGTGCCTTTATTCAAATCACTCAGCTTGATCTCAGAGACGCGACCCCACTCGTGGCTCACGGCGAGGTGCGGGCTGATGCTGTCGGTGCCCGTCACCACCAAGACGCGGCGAGGACGCGGCGCCGTCTTGACCGATAGCAGCTGCGTGCCCGTGTCCGTCCGCAGGGCCAACACCCGATCTTCCCCCGAAAGTGCGACCCAGAGACGACTCTCATCGGCGCTGAGCGCAAGACCGACCGGCGCAACGCCCACGGGCCACGTCTGGGCCGTTTTCGCACCCTTGGCGATCTTGGCGACCACGCCGGCGTGCCGCAGCGACACGAACGCAGTGCCATCCGCAGTCACAGTCACCAACTCAGGGCGACCTGCCAAAGCGATGGTGCGCTTGGTCTTGAGCGTCTCGCCGTCGAGTACGACCAACTTGTCGTTGTCTCTATCGACCGCAAACACCTCGCCCTGGTGAAAAGCGATGGCATGACCGGTCTGGCGCGCTGGCGTCGGCAGCGTCTCCGCTCCGAGCACAATCGGTGCCGGCATGGGCATCTTTCCCAGTCCAGGCGGTAGCGCATCAGTCGGCAACCCCTTGAATTTGAGTGGCTCGCACGCCGGAGCGCCAGGTGTCGGCATCGGCATCGGCTCGACGACGCTGGGCTCCTCAATGGTGCAGCCCGCAGGCGAGAGCAAGAGCAACGCCGCAGCCCAAAGGGGCGAACGCTGCAGGCGGGTAAACAGGGCGGGGTGAGTCACATTCATAAGGTGTTCTCCTGAGGGTCTCCCTCAGATGAAAGCAAGGTCCATGCCACGACGCCAGCGTCTTATCCTACTATACCGGGATCACTCCTGTTTATTTCATCGTATTGGATAAGTTTTGGCAGCGACCTCCCCCAAAGCGACCACACCTGTCCCGCTCGTGTGTTGTACACGATGAAATAATACACATATATGTTGAAAAAATACCCACGCTGTTGAGCTGGTTCAGTTGACGGAAGTGTGTGGGAGCACGCACGCTACGGCCATGAAAAGACGACTCCGAGCCGTGCCGTGGGCCACGGCAATCCTGCTGCCCTTGACCCTCCTCACCTCCTGCGAACCCAATCGCGAGGCGCCGACGCTGTCTTGTAAGAGTTCAGCGCAGTGTCCCGCCGGGGGAACGCATTTCTGCAATCTGGCGACGAACACCTGCGAGAGCTGCGCTGGCGGTGGCTGTGCTGTGTCAGATGCGGGTAGCGACGCGGTCGTGGCAGACACGGGCGGCACAGATGCGGGCAGCACAGATGCGGTCTCGGCTGACACATCTACGGCCGACGCCAGCGCGACAGATGCGGCGGCGACAGATAGCATTTCTGCGGATGTGACGGGCTCCGATGCGCTGGCGCCGGACGCGCCTGACGCATTGGCAGACGCTGTGTCCAGCGACACCATTGCGACAGACATTGCCGATAGTGATGCGGATGCGAGCAACGATACGGATGCCGGCGGCGACACAGATGTTGCGGCGGCTGATGGCGCAAGCGCGTGCGGTCACCCGGCGCAATGTGTCGGCGCGGCGATGCCAAGCTGGAAGCTGACCGATGTTCAGCCGAAAAGTCCGAAATTCAAGACGGTCTACGGCCTATCCGGCTTTGTCGGCAAGGTGACGGTGGTCGCGTTATTAGCAGGCTGGTGAAGCTTCTGCGTTTCCCAGGCTGGGAAACTAAACGACCTCAAAAAAGAACTCGATACCCTCAACAAGTCCGTTCATTTTGCCGCAGTCAACGCCATTAGCGCCGACTCTCCTGCCGACCAAGCGTCTCTCACTGGCGTGGCTACATTCCCGATTTTCCAGGATGTGACCGCAGTCAAAGCGTGGGAGAGCACGGGCGGCAACAAGGACGACATCTACATCTACGACAGCAAGGGCAAGCTCGCCCACTACCTGCCAGTCATCGGATCCGTCGATACCGACCTATCCGCCGGCGGCTATGCAGCGCTGAAGAAGCTCATTTTGGCGACGAAGTAGGCTTATCTACCTTCTTCTTCCCGCCGCCGATGAGCCTCTTGCTTAGGTTATCGTAAAATATTGCGACGTTATTGGCGCGCAGCAGATCGATTGCGCGAATCTGCACGTCGCGAATCCGCACCCCCGTTAAAATGCCCTGCGCGATGTCCGCCCGGACTTTGGGATCGGTGAGCTTGCCATCCAGGGCGGGCTCGATGCGATCGAGGCGCACGATGTGCCAGCCGTGAGGCGTGCGAATGGGCTCGCCGATGGTCCCCGGCTTGATCTTGGCGACGCCGAGCACATAGGACTCGAGCATCAGATCGTAGTCGCCCTGCTGATCGTAGGGCTTGGAGTCATCGTAGAAGTAGCTGATGTCGTTGCAGGTCACGGACGGAAACTCGCCGGTCATGTTGCGAACGCGCCCACACATGTGCTCCGGCGTCTTCGGTGGATTGGCCGTGAGCTTGCCGTAAAGCTCGTAGGCCATCGGCTGCAACTTGGTGATACAGGCCTGCGCGGTGGGGTCGATCTTGCAGCGACGCCAGTCTCCCTGGCAGCAGAGCAGCTGCGCATCGGTGACCCACCACCCCTTGGCGTGGGAATACCGCACCCGGATCGGGCTGCGTCGCCAGGCACGATCGATGTCCGCCGCCTTGACCTGCTTGGCGGTGTATTTCTCCTCAAATTCGATGCGCAACAGTCGCCGAACCAAGGCGCGTTTGTAGGGGCGAATCAGCCACCTCGCCCACAGTCCGTCTTTCTGGGCCTTCTGAGCGAGCACTTCGGCCCGAACCAGCGCATGGACAACATCCCGATTGCTGATGTGAGCAGGATAGGCGGAGCGCACCCGATCAAAATCAGCTCGAGTCACCGCTACACCGGCAACACAGGCGAGTTGATCTGGCGCTGGAACGCCTATTTTACAAGACTTTCGCGCCCAGGGCGCTGCTGGGGAGATCCCTGTACTGGGCAGCTGCCAATGCCGACCCGCGACGGGTCCAGTTGTGTCAGGTGCCACCTCACAGCCCCCGATCAATGCCAGACAGGCTCCCAAGACCAACACAACCGCCCGCCCGATGGGATGGGTGGGCGCGCGCGTGCTGCGGTCAATTGGGGCGGTTCGGTACGGCGACTTGTTAGCCATGTCACTCCTCTTTGCCCGGAAGTGCAACGCCTTGTGCGCCCGCAGTCAACTCCACAGCAGCACGCGCTGTCACCCAGGCCATAGCCAAACCAAGACCAGCGCCAAGGGGATCGCCAGCGTCCAGTGCACGGAGCCCAAAGCCGATGGGTACGCAGGAAAGGACGGCAAGGATGAGGCCGACGATCTTCATGCTGTTCATGACCACCACCTCCAAAAGACAGCCAGCGCAACCAACGCACCGCCGCGAACGAGCCACCACGCCGGCCGCGGATACCGAACCGCCGATTTGCCAAGCCCAATGCTGTAGACCGCGACCCAGCAGACCGCAACCGCCGCGACTCGCCGAGTTCGATCTGGACCACCGAACCATGCGCCGAGTAGCCAAACGGCGCCGATACCAGGCAGCAACCAGCCACCGTCGGCGCGCAAGAGCGAGCGCAACCTCTCATTGGCAGTGGCGCGTTTGCCGCGTTCCGCATCGACCGTCGCTGCGATAAACGTCAGGAGGAGCCCTGCAACCGCCAACCCCTGGAGCGGACTGGTCACCCGAGGGCCGAGCAGCTCCGGGCAAGCCACGAGCGGCGGAATCAAACTACCGAGCCCAGTGACCAACAGCGTGCGGGCCTGCGCCAGCGCCGCAGACAAGGTCGTCAGCAGCAACGGCAAGCCCACTAGCACCATACAAACCGGGCGCGTCAGCCGTTGGCCGGGATAGAGCCAGAGATAGGGAACCGCTACGGTCACAGCCCACAGCGCCCACGCCCACACGAGCGGACGCAGCAAGCGGCGCACCGAACGCACGCGGCGACGAGTCGTGTCGCCGATAGACTTGAGCGCATTGTGACGGACCGGCACCATGGGCGCCATGATAGCGGTGGATGCAACCATGACCAGTAGTCGTATCGGAGAGACTGGCTCAAGTTGGGTTCGGCCACGGCACAGGTGGGCGCAAGTCAGCTCCGCTGCGACGCTGCTAGTCGTTTGTTCCCTCGTTGCCTGCCCCGCCTTGGGTCGTGACATGACTGGGAAAGGCGGCATCGGCCTGCTCCAGTCCAGTCACCCCCAGATGAACCTGCTGCCCACCCTAACCTTTCGCTATTGGGGCGCCCGCTCCTGCTGGGAGGCGTTGGTCGGTTTTGGCCTCTTGCGCGATCGCGATACGACGGCTGTGCTCCTGAAGACGGCCCCGGATGAAGAAGTCCTCATGGCCGATAGCGCGGTGCCGAGCGAAGGGGTCCAGAGCGCAACGCAGCTCTTTCTCGATACGACCCGGATCTATTTCGGACTGGGCTTCCACAAAATCGTGGTCAATACGCCGCGGCTCACCGTCACACTGGGTGCCCGCGGCATCGCGCAATATTCGACGACGGAGCGCAAGAAGCGGCAACAAGGCGAATCCGATGCCGGCACCGTGATCAGCGCGCTCGCGCTTTTGGGGGAGTTCCCGCTGCAAGCTGAGTTCTTTCTCTCCGACCACAGCAGTATCGTCGCCATGGTCGCGCTCACGGCCTCCGTCGCGAGCAGTTTCCAGGCCACCAGCAACCAAGACAGCGGCCTCGCAGAGTTGCTAGGAACGACCGCGACGGGTAGAGGTGGCGTCGCGCTGCAACTCGGCGGCCGCTATTCAGGCGGACTCGGTTTCACCTACTACTTCTGAACATGCAGCCACCGTCACACCCGCTGGTGATGTGTATGGCCGGCCCCAACACCCAGGATCACAGCAGATGGATGTCGCGCTCGTTGAGCCAGAAATTCCCGGAAATACAGGGGCAATTGGGCGTGTCTGTGTGGGCACCGGCACCGGGCTACACCTAGTCGGGCAGCTCGGATTTGATATTTCCGATCGAGCCGTCAAGCGCGCGGGACTGGACTACTGGCCCAACGTCGACCTACACGTGCACCCCGATATGGGCGACTGGGAAGCGCAGATGAAAGACCGCCGTATTTGGCTGTTTTCAACCCGTGGGCAACGCAGATACGACGAGGTGAGCTTCCAGAAGGACGATGTGCTGGTTTTTGGCCGTGAGAGTCGTGGACTGCCGCAGGATTTTGTCGATCGCCACGCCGACAGAGTCCTCACCCTGCCAATGAACGGGATGATTCGTAGTTTGAACCTAGCCAATGTCGTCACGGCGGTCGTTTTTGAGGCGTTGCGCCAACAGGGCTTTCCACACGTGGACCGGTAGCCGTCACACCAGCCCAGCAGGACTGCCGAGCACGCCGTCGGGATCCCATGTCCGCGACAGGCCGGTCAGCAGCACTTTGCTCCCAGGGCCCATGCGCTCCCGAGCGATGTTGCGCAGCGCGCCACCCAACCCCACAGGAACAGCGCCAGCGTCGAGCAAGTGACGTACGCCCGTGACGAGGGGATGTCGCTCACTCCCCGGACCACGAAAGCGATAGCGAATCCGCACATAATCCGCGCCAAAAGCCCAGCTTCTCAGGACTTTGGGGCCCTCTGCTGATGCCTGAAGCGCGTCGGACACGTCGAGCACCTTGAGCGCGTCCGGCCAGCTGCACCGCACCTCAAAAGTCGCACCGGTGACCTTCGAGGCCTCTGGCCATTGGCCTGGTTCATGGCCGAGACGCACGCGGCGAGCTTCGCTTTCCCACGGACCCATGCGGACGCGGTGACGGCTGAAAGCGGCGCTGGCGAGCTCCGTTACGGCGGCGAGATCGGCTTCGCCCCGCCAGGTCGCGGCACGGACCGCGACACGACCACGACTGCCCTCGTCGACCAGTACGGTATCCACGGCGCGCTTGGTAATCGCCAAGCGGGCGGCGCTCATCACACTCAACACCCGCTTCCTATCCGTCTTGCCGGTGCGCACGCTCCACGCCACCCACGGCGCTGGATGCAACCGCAGTGTAACCTCGCAGAGCACAGCCAGTCGGCCAGCAGCGCCCAGCAGCAAGCCCGCAGGATCAGGCAAGCCCTCACTGCGCCACGGCACAGAAGTCAAAAGCGCGGCATGACCCACGCTGACCTGCCGGCCGTTGCCCGCGACCACATTCGCACTCACCACATCAGAGAGCAGAGACGCGTCACCGAGACCGATCTCACCGGAGACGCCTGCGCCGAGTAGGGCGCCGATCGTCTCATCGCCGAGCAGCGCGGGAACGCCCCGGAGACAGAGCCTCGCTTGGCGCGCAGCGCGGTCCACCGCATGTACAGCGACACCGGCGCCGACCGTGACGACCCTGCGGCTGATGTCGATCGCCGGTGGTCTATCCAGCCCGCGCGCATCAACGACCACGACACCCGCGAGATCGCTGGGCTCAACCGCGGGCAGACCACTACGAACCACAACGGCGAGATGGCGAGCGCGGGCGATCTTCAGGAGAACGCGCACTTGTTCAGCAGAAGAGGGACGAACCACGGCGACGGGATCTTGATCGTCAGGCAATCCACAACGCTCACGGGCAGGCGCACCGATCCAAACGCGGTCGGCACCGACGCGGTCGATCAAGTCCCCGCGCGCGGCGTTGGTAGCTGCGACAGCCCGACGATCCCTCATGAGCGCAACATAGCAGCGCAGCGCCGATGAAAAAAGGCACACTGCGCTGGGCGCCTGTAACCACCTTTCAGCATGCAGCCCCCCCTCACCTGTAAACCCTTGAGACGACGTTGAGCAGCACGTTGCTGAGGGTGTGATTGACCGCCGGCGCGATCACGGACCGACTGCGCTCGGTGAGCCAGGCGAACAGCAGACCCGGGAAGAAGACCAACAGGCGGTGCGCCGAGGGCACGGCGACAAGGTGAATGAGCGCAAACAGCGCCGCGCTCAGCACGTGGGCGCTGCCAAACGGCACGCCGAGCAATCGACGACGTGCAGGCAGGGCGACGCGAAGCCGGCCGAGAACCCAACCACGAAAGAAGATCTCTTCGGGCAGCGCGATCACCAAAAACTGACTCGCGAGCAGCCAAAATAGCCACAACCGACTTCGACGCAGATCCAATGTGGGCGCATCTTGCGCAGCGCCATCACCGGCAGCGATGACGACGCCACTGGGCAACGCACGCCCATCTGGCCGGGTCAGCTTCATGTGGCGCGCTTGAGCCTCTGATACGAGCAGTCGCCTCGTCGGCCGAAGTTCGAATCGCTCCGCTCCCGCGCGCACCACAATCGTCGCGGCTGTGCGGTTGTCGATAGCGAGCTTGTGCCCCTCCTCAGACAGGGAGACGTGGCCAGCCAGCAAGGGACTTGTGCGCTGATAGGCCTGACCAAAAGACAGCACGCCGGGGCCGGCAAATCGGGTCTGCTGAAGAACACGCGTGGCCAGTATGTCGTAGCCGAGGATAAAGGGCAGCGCGATGATCGCGGTTGCAGCGAGCCCGAGCAACAGCGATGGGACCAAAGGCACTTGGCCGATGCCGAGCGGATCTCCCTCGAACGGACGGAAATGAGCCAACAGCAGCGGTAGCCCAATAAACACACCGGCCACTGCGGCACCTGCCCAGGGCGCAAAGACTGGCAGGACGCGGCTCAGTGCTTCGATGATGGCGAGACCCGCACCGGCCGCGCAGGTCCCCAGCACAACTTCAATGACGGCGTGGCGTGGCGACGGCGAATGGGCGCTGGCTTCAGGCACTTTCGGCATGAGCCGCAACGAGGAAGTTGTTGTAGGCGCCCTTGTTCTGACCCTCAGAGACGCGCTCGATATGCAATACGAAGACCTGACCACTGTCACGCCTGTCGGGCACGCGCAGCAGCTTGCCATTGAGGAAGATCGTCACCCAGCTACCCTCAACCTGGACGGGGAAGTTCACCATCAGCCGTTGATCGAGCTGCGGCACCACATCGAGCGTGTGAATTTGCAGCGCTAGCGGCGCAGCGGTGACCACTGTACCGGGCACAAAGCGGCCATCGAGCTCGTAGGTCACTGGCAGCTGCACTTCAACCGTGGCGTTTTCAGGCAGTGCCGGCGAGGACGAGACGCCCGTCAAGATCGGACCACCAATGGTCGAGTTCTGGCCTCCACGAGCGAAGATCATCGAGTGTTCCTGCTCGCCAGACTCCGCATTGAACGCGGTGCTCAGCCCACCGGAATCTCTGCGACGACCATTGGAAGCCACCCGCATCTTCTCGCGCTCAACCTCGCGCTCCTGACGACGTTTCTCCCGTGCTTGCTCCTCCAGCTTGTGATACTTCGCGGCGACTTTGCGGGCGCCGGTCGCGAAGGGATCGTCCTGGACAATCACCTGAGAGTTCCGCCGTCCAGAGGTCCGCGGTTGCCCGCCAGATTCATAGGAGGACCACGACGACGCGGTGGATTTGCGCCGATTGCTCTGCGATGTGGGCTGGGAAAACGGAGAGATGATGCGCGATGTCTCGGGCTTTTTTCCTGCAAACACACGACTTTCTTCCGGCTGACGAAGATCAAAGGAAGACTCAGTGCTGACTGGTGTTCGCTCATCGACGGCGTCGAGGTCCACTTCTGGTTCGCCGGCGATCGCCACCTGTGGCTTCACTGCAAAGACCGGCATGGCAGAGGAGCTCGCCGCGGAAGCGCTGGGCGGCTGAAACACACCACTGTCGAGCGCGGCTTGCGACGGCCGCGCGACGGTAAATGGATTGCTCTGCACAGCGCTCATACGCCTGGCCGCTGTCGGCGTCTGCGCGGTGATCGTGGCCGGGTTGGGTCGGGTTGCGGAACCACGGCGATGGGGAGGCGGCTGCACAGATGGGGGCGTTGGCGACCCTGCAGCCGGCGTACTGGGCGCCTTCGCTGCAAAGGCGGGCTTATCCGACGTACTGAAGCGACGCTCTTTGGGACGTTGGGCAGCGCCAATCGTCGGATTGACGGGCTCTCCGGTCGACTCACGAGACAGCTGCTCTGGCGGCCTCACACGACTGCCGCGACGCTGCCGAGGCATGGCATCTTGAATCGGATTTTCAGGGCGCCCTGTGAGACGTGAGCCAGAACCAGCGGACGACGCGCGTGAGCTCATCGCCGACTCAAGCTCAATGGGCTCGCCCGACTCGGGAAAGAGGAAGGTAACGGCCCCCACGCGCGGCAGATGTTCTGGAGCGATGCCTGGAACGCGTAAAACAGTGCGCAACACGTGATAGACCGGCTGACCGCCCGCATCGCTGTGAGCCGATAGAAACCGAACCGCGAAACCCGGCTGCCGACCGCCGCCGATCTCATTGACGCGGACGACCTCGGCAACGACAAGAACAGGCGGAATCTTGAGCCCAGTCGGTCGAACAGCGATCTCGAGTTGCGTCCCCACGGGCGGACTGTTGCGCGCGGCAAAGAATGCTCCGGTAGCTGAGATGTCGGTCGTGACGCAACTGAGCTCTGCTTCGCCAAAATGCACTTTGAACGACAGCATCGCCATGCGGCGCGGATAGATGCGGCGATCGTGGAACATCCGGCTCCTTGGTGCACTGGTCACCCTATGCTACCGCCCAGCGGCCCGCCGCAAAAGCCCATGGCTCAGTCCACCGATATAGACCGCAGCACGCCAGGACTGGGAGGTCCTGATCGCACCGTGTCTACCGTCGCGTGCGTGCGGGGCCAATAGCTATCTACGCAGACTGCGGCCGCTCGAAGAGACCTGCCGCACCCATGCCACCACCGACGCACATGGTCACCATGCCGTAGCGGCCGCCGGTCCGTTTCAGGCTGTGCAGGACGGTAGCGGTCAGCTTGGCGCCTGTGGCTCCGAGCGGATGTCCCAATGCAATCGCGCCGCCGTAAGGATTGACCTTGGCTGTGTCGAGGCCCAGCTCCCGAATGACAGCCAGCGACTGGGCTGCGAACGCCTCGTTGAGCTCGATGTGGTCGATCTCGTCGAGGCTCACGCCGGTTCTTTCCAGCAGTTTCGGGATGGCCGCGACCGGACCAATACCCATGATCTCCGGCGCGACACCAGCGGCCACAAATCCGCGGTAAATGCCCAAAATCTCGGCTCCTAGCTCGTTGGCCTTGGCCTCGCTCATGACCACGACAGCTGCCGCGCCGTCGGTCAGTGGGCTGGCGTTGCCAGCCGTCACCGTGCCGCCGCGCTGCTGAAAGACCGGCCGTAATTTGCCGAGGCCTTCGACTGTGGTGCCGGGCCGGGGCAGCTCGTCCGCATCGAGGGCACCCATGGGGGTATCCACCGGCACGATCTCGTCGGAGAAGACGTCTTCCGCCAAGGCCTTCGCAGCCCGATTCTGGCTCTCCACGGCGAAGGCGTCCTGATCGGCGCGGCTGACATCGTACTTGGCAGCCACGCGTTCGGCGGTATGCCCCATCGGCATGTACACCTCGGGCCACTCAGTGATGAACTGCGGGTGCGGAGCCAACTTGAAACCCGTCATGGGCACGGAGCTCATGGATTCGACACCACCGGCGACGAGAATGTCGGCGCCGCCTGCGATGATGCGTTCCGCCGCCTGAGCGATGGTCTGCAACCCGCTGCTGCAGAAGCGATTGACGGTGACGCCAGGCACATCCACCCCGAGACCGGCGCGCAGCGCGGCGATCCGAGCGAGGTTCATGCCCTGGGGGCCTTCGGGCATGGCGCAACCCAAGATGACGTCTTCCACGTCTTCGGGCTTGAGTCCCGCTACCTGCTCGACAGCGGCGCGGATGCTGATGGCGGCGAGATCTTCCGGCCGCACTTTGGCGAGCGTGCCTTTAAGGCCCCGGCCACATGGGGTGCGAACAGCCGAGACAATGACAGCGTTACGAGTAGTCATGATCGTTCTCCTAACAAAGAGGGTTCGCGGCGTGGTTGTGTCCGCCGCAATGGGCGGATTAGTTACGCAGCGGCTTGCCGGTCTTGAGCATGTGCATGATGCGCGCCTGGGTCTTCTCCAAGCCGCATAGGTGCAGGAAGCCCTCACGCTCGATGTCGAGCAGCTGCTGCTCGGTGACCTTGCCACCCTTTTCGCCGCCGCAGAGCACGCGCGCGATTTGGTGTCCGAGGATGCAATCGTGCTCCGATGCCATGGCGCTCCACTTGAACGCGTTGAGCGCCATGTCGAAGGCGGCGATGCCGTCGGCACCGGGTAGGTTGAGCACGGGTGCATCCGGCGCCCGGTAGTTGTTGGCGACGAGCTGCAGGGCGACCCGCTTGGCGTCGCCGATGCGAGCGTCTGAGTCGATGGACCAGCTATCCACATCCCGCAAAAAGCCCATCTCAGCCATCTGGCCAGCGCCGGTCGCAACCTTTGCCAGCGCCATGGTCTCAAAGCTCTTTTGCAGGAAAGGCACGACGTCCGTTTTGACGCCGCCGGGGATGGCCTGCGCCGCACGAACGGTCATCTCCTTGGTGCCACCGGCGCCCGGGATCAGCCCCACACCGACCTCGACGAGGCCCATGTAGGTCTCGGCGGCGGCCTGCATGCGACTGGAATGAATGGCCACCTCGCAGCCGCCACCTAAGGTCATGCCGTGGGGCGCGCTGACCACAGGGCGAGACGAGTACTTCAGCGCGTGGGTGAACTGCTGGAACGTGTTGACCGCCGCCTCGAGCTCTTTCCACTTGCCGGCCTGGATCAGCCCGCCGATGAACATGAGGTTAGCGCCAACAGAGAAGTTCTTGCCGTCGTTGCCGATGACCAGCGCGTCGTAGTCGCCGGTGGAGATCAGCTCTAGCGCCTCGGTGCCCATCTGCACGATGTCGCCGTCGAGTGAGTTGGACTTGGTGGTAAAGCGCAGGCAAGCGACGCCATCGCCCAAGTTGAGCAGCTGTGCGCCCTTGTTGGATGCGATGATGTTGCCGTCGTTGGCGAGCACATCCGACAGGTGAATCCCGGGCAGCGCGGGCAGCGCCTCAGGCTGTAGCTCAGCGTTCAATCCTGTCTTTGCGCCCGGTTTTCCGGCGTAGAAGCTGGTTTTGCCGGCGGCGAGCATGTCACTGACCAGCTTGGGCACAGCGCGTCCCTCGGCCGTGAGACGATCAGCGACGTTCTGCACGCCGATGGCGTCCCAGATCTCGAAAGGTCCCAAGTCCCAGTTAAAACCCCAACGCACACCGCGGTCGATGCTCACGACGTCGTCTGCGATTTCGCCCATGCGGTTGGCCGCGTAGACCAAAGAGGCCGACGTGACCTTCCACGCGAACTGACCCACGCGGTCATCCGCAGCCACCACACCGGCGATGCGCTTGGCGACGTCTGCTGTCTTCTTAGCCTGACCCAAGCTCTCTGTACGCAACTTCTCCCGGGCGACGTAATCCCCCGAGGCAGCGTCGAACACCAAGATGTCGCGGCCGACCTTCTTGTAAAAACCTGCGCCAGCCTTGCGGCCGGTCGCGCCGGCTTCGATGAGCTTCGCGACGGGCTCCGGCAGGACGAAGACATCGCGCTCTTCGTCGTCAGCCAGATTGTCGTAGCAGTTCTTGGCGACGTGGCCGAAGGTGTCGAGCCCGACGACGTCGGCGGTCTTGAAGATCGCGGAGGAGGGCCGACCCATGGCCGGCCCCATGATCGTGTCGATCTCGTCGATGCGGTAGCCGTCTGTCAGCCAGACCTGCAGGGCCTTCATCATGCCGTGCACGCCGATGCGGTTGGCGATGAAGTTGATGGTGTCCTTGGCGTAGACCACACCCTTGCCGAGATCGCGCTCGCAGAAGCTGTGCATCTTTGCCGTGACGGCGGGGGCGGTGTCATTGCCGGGCACGATCTCGAGCAACTTCATGTAGCGCACGGGATTGAAGAAGTGGGTCACCAGGAAATGGCTGCGGAACGCGTCGCTGCGGCCCTCGACCATGGATGCCAACGGGATACCCGAGGTGTTCGAGGAGACGATGGTGTGGTCACCGCGAACCGCGTCGAGCTTGGCGAAGACCGACTGCTTGATGTCGAGGCGCTCGATAACCGCCTCGACGATCCAGTCACATGAGCCGAGGTCAGCGAGATCATCGTCCAAGTTGCCTACGGAGATACGGCGCAGATCTGCAGTCTTTTGGAAGGGAGACGGCTTTTGTTTGCGCATCTTCTTCACGGCGCCAGCGGCGATGGCGTTCCGCCGCACGCGCACGTGATCGAAGGCGGCATCCAACTCACCCACGGCCGCGGGAGCGTCACGCGGGACGATGTCGACGAGCAGCACGTCCACACCAGCCGAGGCCAAGTGGGCGGCAATGCCAGAGCCCATCACACCAGCGCCAATCACACCGACACGCTCGATACGCTTGTTGGTCATCTACTTACCTCTCTCGCGTTGTAGGGCGGCGGGGCCAAGGCCGAGCCGCGGTCATTTGGAGCGCATCGAAGCGCTACGGGGGCGGTCACGCACCACCCAAAGCGGCTGCCTCTCGGGCAACGGCGCGGGCAAGCTAGCGCGGACGGTGGGGACCGGCAAGGACGCCCACACAGGACGGCACATGTGACACGGTCCGGTGTCGGAAGACTCGCCCATCAGAATCACGTCTGACCGATGATCGCGTTGTCCGTTGTGCGCTCAGCCCTTCGCCGAACGGTCCCGCACCCGCTCCCACATCCACAAGTTGGTGCCGAGGGCTGCAAAGTGGACGACACCGCTGATGATGAACGCCTGCTCGTGATTCACGGCGGCCAACGCCGCACCGACTGCATAAAGCGTCGCTGGCAAGATCAGATAACGCCAACCCACGGCAGCGATGGCGCCCATCCCCATGAAGAACACGATCAGTTCAGCCGGTTGCACGTGGGCAGGAGGCAGCCCTCCCATCCAGGCGAAGAGGCGGATGGCAAAGAGCGACACGGTCGAGAGCCCAGCGATATGAAAAAACCGCTGATTGAGCCCCATCCTGCGAATATGCCGGTGGCGGACCACCGCGTAGAGCATCACCAGCGCCAGAAATATCCCGGCCACAAGCGCGTGACGACCGCCAGTGAGGGTGCCCTGCACCTGCCAGTAGTGCGTGAGCGCAGACAGCCCCGGCCAGATGAGCATCAGCGCGAACGTGAACCAACGTCGCTGCAACGTGCCGACCCGCAGATCATGCCGCTGCCCCAGCGCTCCTAGGCGAGCGAGCCCGGCTTGGTCTTCACTTTGCTGGACCCGACTCGCGGCGAGATCTGCGGAGAGCGTTGGCGCGGGCGCTGGCAACTCTTCGAGCAACAAACCGGCCTGCCCGAGCTCACCTGCCGCCATGCTACGCCGAATCATCAGCTCCAAGACGGACTGCAAACCGCGGCTGGCACGCCAATTTTCCGGCCAAATATCAAGTGCTTGCTGAAATCCGAACTTTGCCCGCACAAAACGCTTGTGCACCCCGAGCGGATCAATGACCGCCGACGTGGGATTGTCCTCCGCTGGCGGCGTCGCCATCAGGATGGCGGTGTCCTTCAAGGCGCGTTCCGTAATCTCAATCGAGGTGCGGTGCAGCAAATAGGCGGCGACGGCGTCCCGCAGGTGAGCCACGTCTGGAAACCGGTCTTCTGGGTTCCTGGCCATGGCGATGCGGCAAATCTCGGCCAAGGGCGCGGGTACGTCGGCCGGGAGGACCGGGGGCTTGCTCTCGTGCGCTGAAAACAGCGACGCGTGGACGTGTTCAGCCTCATGAGGCGCAGCGCCGGTCAGGAGTTCGAATGTGATACCGCCAAGGAGATAGACGTCGGTTCGCGGGCCGATATTGGCCCCGTCAGCGGCGACCTGTTCGGGCGCCATGTAGGCAGGTGTGCCTGCGATGTGGGTGCAGTCCTTGGCCAACGGAAATCGCCCTTGATGAGCGGCATCCGTGCTGACTGCGATGCCCCAGTCGACGACCAAAACCTCACCAAAGTGACCCAGCATCACGTTCTCGGGCTTGAGATCACGATGGACGATGCCCCGACTGTGGGCGAATCGCACGGCATCGCAGACCGCCATGAGCACACGCAGCTGCGTTTCCAGCCATTCACCGGCACGCAGTTCTGGAGCACGGCGCAAAGCAGCTTCCCACGAGCGGCCTTCGATGCGCTTCATCACCAGCAGGGGTAGGTGGGCCTCATCCCGCGCCAGATCATAGACGGGGACGATGTTGGGATGCTCCAGCGCACCGGTAATCAGCGCCTCACGCAGCAATTGGGCGTGCGCGTTGGGGCGCTCCGCATCAGAACGAACGCGTTTGACAGCCACATCTCGAGCCATGGAGGCCTGGCGGCCCAAGTGCACAATCCCCATCCCGCCGCGACCGAGGACACTACCGAGCACCACAGCAGGGCCGGGCCCATCGTTGCTAGGGGATGGCTCGGTCTCACCGGGCGGATTGGCCGTTGCGAAAGCGAGCGTAACGGCGTCATCGTCCGCGGGCGCGTGCACCGTTCCATGGACCGTCGCACCCTGCGCGGCGAGCTGGATGGACGCACGACGCACCACATCGGGATCTGTGCGCTGGGCGGATGCTGGATCGATCGAAGCGCTCATGGAGCGGCAGGATGACTCGCAACTGCCCACGCGTCACCCTTTGGGTCATGAGCCAGCGACTGAGTAGGGGCCACCTAGCTCCGGTCCACCGGGGCCACATCAGGGCCCGAAAGATGGGAAGCAGCTTGATTGAGAAGCGCCGAGGCAGCCGCGATCGAGGCAGCCTGGCGCCCCTGGGTCTGCCGCAGTTGCTCTAGCTCCGCTTCAAGCGCAGCCACGCGACTCTCCGCCACCGAAGCACGCTCCTGCGCGGCCTGGCTCGCCTCGACTGCCGCGCTAAGCTTGGCTCGCTGTTGTGCGGCCTGAACCTCGGCAGCGGCCAACGCTTTGTCCTGAGAGCCGATGGTCTCAAGTTGCGCGGCGACGGCCGTCTCAGCTGAGCGTTTGGCAGCCGAGACCTCATCGAGCTTGGTCTGCAAGTCGTTCTGACCTCCGCCAGCCGTCAGGGTCTTGATCCGCTCGGTCAGCTCCTCGTTTTCTTGCTCAAGCCGGCCAATCTCGGTCGTCGCGGCCTGGAGCGTACCCAACATCTTGGTGAGCTCAGACAGGTTCTCAGCCATAAATTGCGAACTGGACTGATTGCGTTCCTTGCGGGGCGGGATCGGCTCAGCTGTGGGCGTCGACGCGACCTGTTTCGCATCCGAATTCGCAGCCTTGGCCTCTGCTTCCGGAGTCGACTTGGGCGATGTCTCCTCCGCCTTTTCGGCTGGTTTCTCAGCCTTTTTGCTGACCTGGAGAGGCTCTTGTTCAGCCTGCGGCTCCGACGCCGCATCGCTATCTACAGCTTCGACAACCTCATCGGCGGACAGGTCCTCGACAACCTCATCGGCGGACAGGTCCTCGACAACCTCATCGGCGGACAAGTCCTCGACAACCTCATCGGCGGACAGGTCCTCGACAACCTCATCGGCGGACAGGTCCTCGACAACCTCGTCGGCAGACAAATCTTCGATGACCTCGTCGGCGATCAGATCCTCGATGAGCTCATCGGCGGACACGTCTTCGATCAACTCATCGGCAGACAACTCCTCAAGCTCGTCGGACATAACCAACTCTTCAAGCTCTTGAGGCGCGATCTCCTCCAGCTCCTCGATGTCATCAAGCTCCAGGTCTTCGACGATCACTTCGGCCACATCGCTCAAGTCGACAACTTCTTCTGCCGCGATCTCTTCGATGAGCCCAGCGGAAACGCCGTCAAGATCAGTCTCCGTCTCGCCATCGAACGGTCCTATCTCGACGTCGATCTCTTCGATGAGATCACCGTCAATTGTCGTGTCGTCATCCAAGGCGGCGTCAATCTCCGCCAAATCGAGCATCTGGGTGGCCGATTCTCCGTCGTCGGCGCCGTCATCGTCGACCATCTCGATGTCTTCGAGGTCGATCAGCTCCAAGGGCTCTTCCGCGGCAGCCACGGCAGCACTCGATACATCGCCCGTCATCGGAGACAAGGCCTCCATGGGCAACTCTTCGAGCAGATCACTGACCACACCCAGCCCGCTGTCGACACGCGCGAGGGTCGCCTCGATGGTCTTTTTAAGCTCACGACTCGCCTTGCTCTGCATGATGTAGGCGTCGGCGGTGTGCTGCCCGCCGCTGTGACGCTGCACATCCGAACGCTGATCATCGCGATAGACGACCACGAGGCCCACACCGAGACGGGCCTTGTCCCGCCGAAGCGTGCCTACCATGGCGAGGCTGCGGCGCATGGTCGGGCCGAAGACCAACAGCTGTACGGGCTGCTGCTCCATCCGTCGCATGGCTTGTTCCATCGAGCGCAAGACGGCGAGGTCCATATCTGCGGGCAGGGCGGCGCGCAGGTGGCGTTCGACCATTTTGGTGCCGCCGATCAAGAGGGCGTGGCGCTTGGACATCAACAAACTCCTCGGGCGCTGGGCAGTATTTGCAGCGCGCGGGTGAAAGATAGGGGCGTCAGTCTCCCGCGCGCCCCTTGGGGGGTCAAGGGCATCACAAGCCACCTTGAAAAAGCACAAGCCCGCCCTTAGCCTGCGCCGCTCGCGCGCGGGGACGACGCCGCTGCGCCCACCAGGACAGCCATCATGCTCGAGACCATCACCAAAGGCTTTAGAGCCGCACGCCACCGCCTCCAGGGCTACCGCGAGATCGACGAAGACACCCTCGATGAGGTGCTGGTCGACATTCGACAGAGTCTGTTGGAGGCCGATGTTGAGTTTGGTGTCGTCAAACACTTCATCGGTCACGTGAAGGAAAAGGCGCTCGGCGAGGTCGTTCAGCTCAAGGCGAAGACCGAAGAGGGCGATACCGTCCGCGTCAGCCCGCAAGATCACTTCATCAAGATCTGCCACGACGAGCTCGAAGCGCTCATGGGCCCCGTCGATACGGGCCTGGATCTGAAAAAGAAGGGCATCTCGACCATCATGATGGTGGGTCTGCAGGGCTCTGGTAAGACGACGACCGCCGCCAAGCTCGCCAAGCTCTACATGGATCAGGGCATGCGCCCGATGTTGGTCGCAGGCGATATCTACCGCCCAGCCGCCATCGATCAGCTCAAGGTGCTCGGCGCCAGCTTGGACATTCCGGTGTTCTCCGTCGCTGGGATGAAGCCGCCGCAGCTGTGCGCAGAAGGCTACCAGTGGGCGCGCAAGAACGGCCGCAATCTGGTTATTTTCGATACCGCTGGCCGATTGACCATCGACGCCCAGCTCATGGACGAGCTCAGCGAGATTCGTCGCCTACAGCCGCCGGACAACACCCTGCTCGTCATCGACTCGATGATCGGTCAGGACTCGGTGAAGACCGCCAAGGCCTTCAACGAGCAGGTCGGCATCGACGGCGTTGTCCTGACCAAGCTCGACGGTGATGCCCGAGGTGGTGCGGCGATCAGCGTCAAGATGGTCACCGGCGCGCCGATCAAATACATCGGTATGGGCGAAGGCCTCGACAAGCTGGAAGAGTTCCGGCCCGAGGGCATGGCCAGCCGCATCCTCGGTATGGGCGACATCGTCGGCCTGATGAGTGACTTCGAGAAGGTCATCGACGAGGACAAGGCCGAAAAAGACGCGCAGAAGATGCTGTCGGGCGATTTTTCGCTGACAGACTTCATGGACCAGATCAAGACGCTCAAGAAGATGGGCTCTCTCCGCGACGTGATGGAGAAACTGCCCTTCTTCGCCGACGCCATGGCCGACGGTGCGTCGTTTGACGACAAGGAGCTGATGCGCATCGAGGCCATCATCCAGTCGATGACTAAGAAAGAGCGCAACCACCCGGAGCTGATCGATCTGAGCCGTGCCAAGCGGATCGCCAAGGGTTGTGGTCGCAAGGCCGCGGACGTGCAGGATCTGCTCAAGCGCTACGACGTGATGCGCCAGATGATGAGCCGGATCGGTCAGAGCCCGGGCCTGCTGAGCAAGCTGCCGGGCTTTTCGCAGATGGGGCAGCTCGCCCGCATGAAGAACATGGACGTCGGGGACTTCTTCGACGAGCTCGACACCATGCCCAGCCCTGAGCACAGCGGCGCCGCGCCGGCCTACTACGAAGATCGCCGGGTGTTCGATCGCAAGAAGCGCAAGACGAAGAACAAGTCAGCTAAGAAGGCGCGCGCGAAGAACCGGAAGAAAAGGAAGAAGTAGCAGGGCAGGGAGCCAAGCTGGCTCAATATCCGAGATAACCCCGACAAATCAGCCGATTAGCGCTTGAACGACCTTCAACGGCAGCGCGACATCGCCTGCGATTCGTACGCCTTTGGCCTTCAATACGGCCTTGGGCGCGATGCGATTGACGACCCACTCAATCGGCTCGTCGGCGTCGATGGTCAGTGTGGTGGTCGCGGTTTCGTAGTCGGGCGCGCCTGAACCAAACGTGACGACGTAGCGGTAGGTGTCAGAAAACCCACGATCGTGCACATCAATGGCGATGCTGCCCGTCAGATGAGCGCAACTCAGGGCGCGGGCTGGGTCCAAAGGGAGTCGGCTCAAATCTGGGATCTGCCGCGCCTTGCCGAGCCGGGCCATCAGGGTCAGGCCACGCTCGCGCAGGGCGCCGCCGACGATTTCGCGCAAGTGCCGCTTGTGAAACGCCACCTGACAGATGGCGTTCGGAGCCGCTCCAGGGGTGACTTGGGTGTGGCCGTCGACCAGCTGCAGCGCCCAAACGCCACCGCCAGACCCCAAGATGTGCACGTTGACCGGCTGGTCCACGGTCACGGGCGGCAGCGGGACAGGTAGGGCCTCGATGACCTCTTCAAACAACTTCTTGGGGGCAAGCGTCCGCTTCAACGTCCAAAATTGTTCCGCGTTCATCTTGTTGCCTCATCGGTGATGCGCGGCCGACGCGCGTAAGCCATGACGCTGCCCCTAGAACACAACCGGGCCGGTGCTGGGCTTCGGCTTCGGTCTCGGCTTCGGTCTCGGCTTCGGCTTCGGTCTCGGCTTCGGCTTCGGCTTCACCAAGCCCGCATCAACAGGGCCCGTGTCCGGCGTTCCTGTATCTGGCGTTCCCGTGTCCGCTGTCCCTGTGTCCGGCGTCCCCGTGTCCGGCGTTCCTGTGTCTTCTGGACCGCTGTCGACCTCACCGGTGTCGGTCTCGCCAGCGTCCTCGGCCAGGGCTCCTGCCACGACATCCGCGCTCCCTGCCGGAGCCGGACCCGGATCTCCGCCGGCGAGCGCGAAATAAGCACCGACGCCACCGGCGACCAGAATGAGGGCGATCATGCCGAACATCAGGCCGATATTGCCCTTCGACTTGGCCTCTTCCTCTGCCTCACGGGCGTCGATGGTCGCCTCTGCCGCGAGGTCCGCCTGCGCCGCGGCGTGCTTGCGTGCGGCCTCCGCCTGGGCCGCTTTCTGCTCAGCCAATTCCTGGGCGCGCTCGGCTTCACGACGCTCATTTTCCAGGCGCCGCTTCTCTTCCTGCAGTTCTTTGCTGGCCTGTACGTTGGCGGTCTTGCTCGCCAATAGCTCCTTGAGCAGCTCGGACTGTTCGGTCCCAAGCGCCATAGTGGAGCGGTCATCGATGACGTTGGCGGCGCGCAGGCCCGCCGCGAGGGCGCTCGCATCAGGGTGGCGGTCACCCGGACGTTTCTTCAGTGCTTTTTGAATCTGAACTTCGACCGCGGGCAGAATTTCCGCGTCCGCAGCGACCTGTCTCGCCGCAGGTACCGCGAACTTCCCGTGACGATTGCGCACTTCTGCCGGTGATGCCCCAACAAAGGGCGCACGGCCGGTAAACATCTCGAACCCGATGCAGCCCAGTGCGTAGACGTCTTCCCGCTGCGGAGACCGTTTGCGCACCTTCAACAGGCCACTGATCTCAGGCGACTCGTAGAGCACGTCGTAGCCCGGATCAGCCGTGACCGCGTCCGGCCGAAGCAAACGAAGTTCTCCGTGGGCGTCCGGCACGAGCCGAACATGGCGAGGAGTGAGGCGGCCCGCGCCTTGATCGACCTTGTGGAGCTCGGCCACGGAGTCACAGAGGTTTGCCAGCAGCGCGACCAAGCTATCCGAATCGAGCTCAGCGGCGTCGATCACTTGTGCCAAAGTGATCCCCGGCAGCGCTGTCGACGCGCCAGACTGATCTCCGCTTTCAGGCAACGACGTCTGATTCATGCGGTCTGCGGCGGGATCGGACGCGGGTGCAGGAGGAGCAGCCGTGTCTTGGTAGGACATGGTTCCCATGTGCCGATGGGAAGGCGTCTCAAGCTTTGCGTCGTGCGCAGCGCCGACGACGGCCTCGGTCTTGTCGCTCTTGCTCCGAAGCCGCGACGGCAATCGTGCGCGACCACCGGGGGGCGGCCTCGGCGCGATCGCGGTCTTTCTGCGCTGATCTTTCTTTGGTGGGTCGGCCACGAAAACAACCTAGTGGGATTCGGAGGTGCCTCAGTATGGGCAGGGGGCGCAGCCCTGACAATATTTGCGACTCACTTCGTCGCGAACGATGCGGGACGTAAATGCACCGCAATCGCACGCCACGCAGGATGCTCGCGGCTAGCGGGCGGCGGCTGCGATCAGGTTGGGCGTACAGCGACCGACGACAAAGTAGGCGCTCTCATTGTTGATCAGCTCCACGTTCCAGTCCTTGATCTTCGCCCAGCCCTCTGCCTTTTGGCCCGATAGCTTGCTGCTGGCGCGGTTGAGCTTGCCGCGAAACCCATGCGTGCGGCCCCGCTCCATCAGCACATAAAAGGCCCGCCCCTTGTTGAACTCCCGCAGATAGGGTTCGAACTGTTTGGCCTCTTTGGTGATCGGTCTAATCTCGTTATTCGAGTAGAAGGTCTCACCGCGCCAGGTGATGAGCCAGGAGACGATGTCTTCCTTGCAGACCCGCTTGTGCTCGCTGCCAAAGAACGACACCAGCCCATCGAATCCGGCTTTTTCGATCCAAGGCGTGTATGCCTCCTCGACGGCCTGTGGGTTCGGATGCAGGTTGCAGTCTTCGTAGTAGGACTCAAAGAGGTACTTCTGAGACCACGACGGCGAGAGCATCGGCATGTAGTAGTTGAGCGCCCAGAACGCCATCAGCGCCGCGCTCACGGTCATCAGCGCAAGCCCTGCCTTACGCGCACGCGCAAACAGCAAGCCGACCACGCCGAGCCCCGTCAGCCCGCCAATGAAGGGCACAAAAGTCTCAAATCGCAGCCAGGAGATCGACAGCAGGTGGGCCGTAAACCCTCCCACGTGTTTGGCAAATTGGGTGTCTCGCCAGTGCAAGATGGGGTTGGCGTCACTGCGCCACGACAGCTGTCCATCCCAGTCCAGCGGAAGGTTCTGCGGCAGAGGCCGGTCGTACTTGTAGGTGAAGAGGTTGCGGAGGTGTTGCACGTCGCCGAGCAGGTTGATCACCAAGCCCACACCGAAGCCCAAGGCGAGCAGCACCTGCACGCGGCGCAGGGTTGCGGGTTGAAAGCGTAAATCGGCCAAATACAAGCCGACTAGCGCCGTCAACGCTGGAACTGCGGGCAAAATGTAGTGATGGAACTTCGTCGACGAGGCCGTGAAGAGGGCAAAAGCGACGACAAACCAACACAGTAAAAAGGTGCGATAGGCGAACGCGCGCGGGCTGAGGGCCTCCGCATCCGGGGCCATGTCCACAGCCGGTAATGCGCCGTTTTTGGGACGCAACCGGGCGTAAGCGACCAGCGCAATAGGCGCGAAAATCGTCCAAGGAAAGAGGCCGAACCCGAGCCACTTGATGAAGTGCTCAAAGGTGCCCTGATCGATTTGGTGCACGCCCGAGCCGACACGATTGAAGTGATCGTGAACGAAGAAGCGGTTGTAGTACGCCATGCCATGACGACAGAACATCGCCACGTACCAGGGCAGCACCGTCACGAAAAACAGCGGTAATCCACGCAGTAGCTCGACTTTGGACAGGGTCCGCCACTGGCTGGTGACGAGCAGCCAGATAAACAAGATGGCGCCGGGCAACATGAAGCCCAGCAGGCCTTTTGCGTAGGTCGCCTGGGCGGCCATCATGTAAAAACAGAGCCAGTAGCCGGTTCTGAGGGTGCGATCCTTGAAGGCGTCGTCCCAGCCGCCGCCGCGCCGCTTAAAGATGGGCCACAGCACGCTGGCGAGCACAGCCAGACCGATCGGCGCGTAGATCAGCACATGGTAGATGCCGTTGAGCTGGATGATACGCGCCCAGGCCGCCGCACCGGATTGCCCTGCGCTGGCGTTAGCGTCGACCAAATCGGTCGCGATGATCGACCACTGTGGGATGAGGTTCGCCAGGACAAACCCAACAAAGAGCCCCACACGCATGAGGAACTTGCGGTCTGTCAGCGCCTCGCGTTTGGAAAAGAAGGCCAGGGCGGAAAAGCACAGCGCGATGGTGAGCGTCGCCACAAAAGGCATGTCCGTCTGGGCTTGGCGGCTGACCATATAGATAAAGGGCGAGAGCCCCATGACCGCGGTCACCAACATCGCCCGGCGCAGATCCAGGATGCGTTCGACCGTGAGTAGGGTCATCGACACGGCCGATGCCCCGATGATCGCCATGGGCAGACGGAAGGCCCAATCGGAGAGCCCGATCAGCTTTACGAAGGAGGCCTCGGACCAGAAGATCCAGATGGGCTTGCTGTAAAACCAGTTGCCGCCGCGTGGCTCGGTGCCGATCTGTGTCTTGTAGCCCCACCACGGATTGACCCAGTCGTAGCTCTCGACCATGCCGCGGGTAACTTCGCCGTAGTGGACTTCCCAGGGATCCCACAGGCCAAACGAGCCGCAGTTGAAGATGTAGAGCGCGTACACACCCAAAATCGTGCCCCAGCGCAGCCAGAAATCGCGCTTGCCTGGCGAAAATAGCGGGATGTGTGCCGGATCAGCAGTGAGCGGAACAGACAGTCGCAGCGGCTGGACGGGCATCATTGGGCCAGGGGTTCGGGAAGACAGGGGTTATTGGCCCAGAGCGCGCGGGACCACAAGGGCCTAGCTCGTCCAAAGGGGCCGCGGTGTGATACCATCGCGACAAGACAAGTCAATGCAGCGCCAATCGAAGGCGATAGTTGAAAACCGGCGCCGGCCCCAAAAACGGCGACCGCAGCCTCTCGCGTCATCCTCCCCCAAGGCGGACGCAATCGACTGCGGTCAAAACTTGAGACGTGACCTGATCCCCATTAGGTCCCATCTCCGCAAGCAACCCGTATGTACGTAGACAACAGGTGAGCCCAACTATCGCCGGACTCGTGGGGTACAATTGCACAGGCCGTGCCAAGTCGGACTGTGATCATGTGATCATGATTTTGCCTGGATCTTGGGGGATCTGGCCGATTTTGCCCAAACCTCGCAACGACCGATTCCGACATGGATGTCGTAAACAGCGCAAACTTTGCGTGCTTGCCTGGTCTGAACTCTGTAACTGTTAGATATTACTTGGATGTAGCTTGTGACGATCTTGGTCGCTCTTGACCGAGATGCGTCACAGGTGGCAGTCGCCCAATCGATCGACGAGAATATCAGTAGCCAGATCCAGCAAAAAAGAAGCGATGGGCTTGCTCATTGTAGGAAAAAAGACCGAATTGCCGCCCGATCAGCGCAAATGGAGCGATCTCGCCTAGAGCTCACCGGCCGTCCTGCGCGCCTGGTAGCGGTGAGCCGCGATAGTCATGCGGGGGCGCTCATAGCCCCCAATAGAAAAAAAGTAGGAGAGAGATGCGATAGTCATGTAATGACGCATCTCTGTCCTACCTAGTCCAGCCGAGGCCGACACGGGCGCGGAGGTAGGTGGCGGTGCCAGGACGCGACGACTGGCTGTAAATATCGAAGCCAGTATCGAAACGGGCGAGCAGAAAGAGGCTCTCCGTCACGCGGAGTTCTGCGCCCAATTGAACCACTAGGGGCGTGTGAACAAGCATCTCGGGTGCAGCGAAGAACCCAATCGCCGCCTCGATACCAACGATAAAACGCAACGACGGCAACAAGAGCTTGTCGGCGACGAGACTGCCAGCAAATGGCGTGATGAGCAGGCTTTGAGTCCCCGCGCTGGTGGTCGGTGGGTGGTCATCGGCGAATAGATGCAAGCTCACTTCGGGTGTGCCGACCACAGCGATGGTCCACCCCTGCCACTCGGCAAACTTCATCCGGAACGCTGCTCCGAGGGTCAGTCCGCCCCCGCCGACGCGTGCGCCTCGCCCGTATTGAAAGCTTGCCCTTGGGGTGACGTCGGCCAGAGAGCTCAGGCCGTACACAGCGCCCACTTCGACGTCGGGAAAGCCGGCGGTGGCGTAGAGCGCTGTCGCATCTTCCGCGACGGTTCGCGCACCAAAAAAACTCATGTCGTCGACCCAACTGTCGCTCGCAGATGACTGCGCAAGGCTCGGGAGCGCGATGGTCATCACAGCAAGGAAAGCGAGCAGGCGGTGCATGGATCCTCCGGGGCCTCTCCTGGCGCGCTGGGTGGGGCGACGCTGCGGCGACGAGGCGCAAATGGGCCAGTCGTGATGCTGCGCCCCATCGGCGGGCTGTCAAGAAAGCTATGCGGCCGAAACATGAGCGCTTTCGGAGCGTAACTGCTTGACGTAGCGGAAGAAGGTGCTTCTGGGCAGCCCGCTGGCCCGATGCGCAGCTGCCACCGTTGAACAACTTTGCAGCAGATCGGCGACCAACTCCCGCCGTTGAGGCAGCGCGGGCCCACGGGCCGGCTTGCCAATGGCACGGCAGAGATCACTCAAAGAAGGTGGGGCTCCGCCGGTCCGCATATTGATGCGACGGCCCACGTTCTTCAGTTCGCGGACATTTCCTGGCCAGCGGTGCTGACGCAGCACCTCGCCGGCGCCGCTGGGGAGATGCGTTCCGATAAACCCCTCGAGCAGCGGCACCAAATCAGCGGTCCGCGATCGAAGCGGCGGCAGGGTGACCTCAGCGACCGCCAAACGATGCAGCAAATCCAAGCGAAAGCGACCCGCTCGCACGGCCTTGGCGAGATCTCTGTGTGTAGCCGCCACCACCCGTACATCGACTCTTCGCATGTCGCCGCCGACCACCTGCACCTCTCCTGTCTCCAAGACTCGGAGCAGCGCGGCCTGCGCTGGCGGACTGAGTTCGCCGACCTCGTCCAGAAACAACGTGCCGCCGCTCGCTCTAGAAAACGCCCCCTCCCGATTGTCGACGCTGCCGGTGTACGCGCCGCGCCGCGAGCCAAACAGCTCCGCTTCCAGCAGACCTGGTGGAAGGGCTGCACAGTTGAGCGCGACAAATGGGCGGTCCGCCCGGGGCGAGACGTCGTGGGCCAAGCGACTCGCCAACTCTTTGCCGGCGCCGGTCTCGCCGCGAATGAGCAAGGGAGCCTCACTCTCGCCCGCGATGGCGAGCTCAGCGAAGGCCTGCCATAGGTTGGGACAAGACGACCGCATCTGCCCCGCTTGCAACCACGGCCTGCCGCCATCGCTCCCTTCACCGCGCAAGATCAGGATGGGCACGCCAGCGAGCCGCAGCACGGTACCGACATCAACCCGTGCCGTTGCCCCGACACGTTTGCCGCCCAAGACAAGCCCGGCCCCGGTGAGATCGCGCACGCGCACCTGGCCACCCAACCACTCAAACCGCCCCTGCTGAGAGGCGAGTCGCGGCAGCTGTACGTCGGCAGATGGGCCCGAGCCAACGATGACGGGATCGCCGAGCGAGTGGCGACGCCAGCTGTGAGCGGTGGGCACCAAAATCCAAGGGACTGCGTCACCTTCAACAGCTGAAAGCGCGCTGCCGACCGATGAAATCGCCCGTTTGGTGGCAGATCGGCTTGTCTCATTACGCTGCCGATGCATCACGCCACCTCCTGAAGGGCGACGGTCCACGCGCGATCGGTCGCAGGCAGCAGAGGCAGCGCGGTCAAGAGCGCCTGACCCTGGGCGGGAAGGCCGCCGGCCGTTACAGCCAGCGCGACTTGATAGAGCCACCACTGCGCTGATGCACCCAACTCCTCACTGACACGGCGCCACGCCTCAGGATGATCAGCAATCGCCTCCTGCAACCCAGCGACACAGCGGAGTTCCCCGTCGAGTTCCAACAAGGTAAGTCGCTGTTTCAACATCCGTAGTCTAGCGTTTGCCTGCACGATCACTTGCGCCATCTGTAGCTCCGTCATGTCTCGACCTCCACGCCTCTCGCCTTCTATGACGCTGGCCGAGACGAAAATCGTCGGTTGAAGACGAAAAAAACTTCGCGAGCGCCGCTATCGAGACGACAATTACAGGCGTGACGGCCCTCTCTTGGCGCCAAAATCGACCGATAGCGCTCGGCTCTCACGCACGGACCAATGTGATCCTGCTCCCCATTATGCCGCCCGAAGCGCACATGGAGATGTTCATGGCTACCCGCCCCTCGCAGCCTCATTTTTCGATGTTCCGTGAGTTCTCAGTCGCTGATCTGATGACCCTGGGCAACGCAGCCTGTGGCACCACCGCGATCTTTCTGTGTCTGCAGTATTTGGCAGAAGACCAGCGCGGCTGGCTCTGGGTGGCGTTCGCCTTGCTGCCATCTGCGTTCATTTTGGATGCGCTGGACGGCTGGGTAGCGCGCAAACTGCGCCGAGGCTCCCGGCTCGGTGCTGACTTGGACTCCTTGGCAGATATCGTCTCCTTTGGCATCGCTCCGGTGGTCTTGGCCTATACGCTGGGCGCGCGTGGCGGCTGGGATGTGGCCGCGCTGGTCATCTTTGTCTGTTGCGGCATCAGTCGGTTGGCGCGTTTCAACGTCACCGCGGACGAATTGGCCGACCAGGTCTCCGGCAAGGTGAAATACTTCGAAGGCACACCGATTCCGACGTCGCTGTTGCTGGTGGGCGTGCTCGCCGCGGCCTTTTACCAGGACGCGGTTCACGCAGACCTCTGGGGTGGGCGGCTCCAGCTGGGACCTTTCCGTTGGCACCCGATCACCGGGCTGTATTTGCTCAACGGACTGACCATGATCTCGGCGACCTTGCGCATCCCGAAGCCCTAGCGGCGGCCTTTGAGTGCGACGTTACCTCTTGCCGATCAAACTGGTAGGCTCCGCCCCCAATCTGAGATGAGGAGCACGCCGTGGCGCGTAGGACACGCAATAAACGCAATAAGAACAGCCCTGTTGATCCGGCGCCTGAGACCGGAGCCGACGCTGCGAACGCCGCGCCGGCGAAGGCGGCACCAGGCGGCAAGAAGGCCGCTCGGCGGGCCAGGGCCGCAGCTCGAGCAGCCGCACGCGCAGAACAGCCCAAGTCTCAGCGCCCGGTTGTACCCACCCCGCCGGCTCAGCAAGCAGATTCGGATCTCGTCGATGACTTGCCAGCGGTGGCAGTGGGGCTGATCTGTGCGATCTTGCCGGCGGTCGTCCGCCCGGGCTTGCGCGACCTCTACCAACTCCCGAAGACGCTGACGCCGACGACAGGCGCAGCGTGGATGCTCGCCGCCATCGCGCTCATGGCGCTCATGGGCAGAAAGCTGAGGCTGCCGAAAACCCCCATGACGTGGCCACTGGTGGGCCTGGTCATCTCGTTTGCTATCGGTGTGGCCACCGCACCGACTGAAACCGGCGGCGTGTTGTCGATTTTCGCCAAGATGGACGCCTACCGTTGGGGTGCTGCGGCGCTGATCGGTGTGGGCACACTGGCGACGGTGCGCACGCCGCGGCAGTTGATGTACGTCGTCGGTGGGATGTTGGTCGGCGGCTTTCAGGTCGCGATCTACGGCATCGCCCAGCATCACCACATAGACGGGCTGTTGCCTGCTGAGGCGAGTCGCTGGGTGGGTATCAACAAGCCCGGTTCGACCTTCGGCAACCGCAACATGGCGGCACAAGCGATTGTGAGCGTCATGCCCGCTGGCTATGTGCTGGTTGCCATGGCCCTACGGTGGTGGCGTCGCGGTCGTGGGAGCCTCGCTTTGGCCATCGGGGCGAGCGCCAATATCATCCTCTTTGTGCTCTTGTACTACTTGCGTCTCAGCGTGACCCGCTCGGCTTGGGGCGGCGCGTTATTGGGCGTGATTGTCGCAGGATCGGTCTTTGCCGTCGGGCGGCTTTTGGGCCGGAAAAACAACGTCGAAAGCGCCGACGCGGCTGTTTCCGAGTCCAAGGGGCGCAGGTCGGCCATCCCGCTGGCCGTGGGCCTTCTCTTGAGCGGCGCCTTGGCGATTGTCCTAGCGTCGAGCGCCCTGAGCGACAAGGGTTTTTCCGCTCGCTTTGACAAGGGTGTCGGCGATCAGAAGCGCCGCATGGGCATCACCGAATTGGTCGCGACGGTTGGCGATTTCGACAAGCCGCACTGGTCGATGCGTTTCATGATGTGGGCGAGCACCTGGGAAGCGATCAAGGCGCGGCCCACAGGCGGCGGCGCAGGCAACTGGCGGGTGCTCTTTCCGCAGTACGTGACCCAGCGACAGGCCAACGATCACTTCTCGATCAGCAAGCAGCCGACGCGAGCGCACAATGACTTCTTGCAATTTTGGAGTGAATTCGGCCTTCAGGGCTTTGTCAGCCTGATGGCGCTGCTGTTGGTTGTGGCCTGGATGAGCATCAAGACGGTCGCCATTCAAACCCCAGCGAAGATGCGGGAACACGAGGATGTCGCCTGGATGGCGCTAGCCTCGGTCACCTCGCTCGCCGGTATTGTGGCCATCTGCGGAGATGCGCTGCTGAGCTTTCCGTTCCAATTGCCCGCACCGACGTTCCTGTTCTTTGTCCATGTTGGTGTGATCGGTGCCGCGTGGGTTTTTGCAACGGAGCGACAGGCCAAGGCCGCAGGCAATGACGAGGACGGGCAAGCCCGACCGGCACCATTTGCTGCGCCGCGCCCGGTGGTGGGACCGGCTCGTATCGCGCTCGCTGCCAGCGCCGTCGCGGCTGTGGGGTTTGTTCACTGGGAAAACCCGCGACTACTCGATGCTGAGCGGGGCTTCACGCAGGCGCGTGCAAAGCAAAAACGGGGCCGACCGGCTGCCGGTCTCATCGAGATCAAAAAGGCGATCGCGCTCAACCCGGATGACTTCCAAAATCACTTCATCGAAGCGCTGTGCCACAACAGTCTGCGAGATGCACCCAAGAGCGTGGAGGCCATTCAGCGCAGCTTGAAGCTCTATCCAAACCTGCTCAACGCATGGGTCAATTTGGCGATGTTCGCGCGAAAAGCCGGGCAAACCGATGTGATGGAACATGCGCTCAAGACGGCGCTGACGCTTAAGCCGGACGAGGTCTACGCGCTCAACGTGAAGTCGCGCTATCTGATGCGGAAGGGCAAGCACGCCGAGGCGGCCAAACTGCTGCGGCCCTTTGTGGACCGTCATAAGGGCAATCGCAGCTTCCTCGCCAACGCCGAACGTGCCTTCAAGCGCCAAAAGGACTGGCTGATGATCGCGGCTGTTCATACCCATCAGGTCAACAACGTCAAAGCCCGACGGCTGCGGCCTCGGCAGCGCAATTACAAGCGCCTCCGGGCTGCGGATGCCAAGCGTGTGAAGACCGGTCGACTCAAGGGCTGGGCGAAGGTTGGCGATAGCTGGGTGCGCGCCAAGCGGTGGGACAAAGCCGAGCCCGCCTATGCCTTGGCGGCTGCGCTCGCGGGCTACGGTCGCAGCGATCTCAAACGCAAGTACGCCCTATCATTGGTGAACAATCACAAGTGGAAGAAAGCGACCCACGAGGTGGACGTCACCTTGGATCTATCCAAGAGCGAGGCCGATCCACTGCTCGATGGGCTGGAGGCGTTCCGCTCCACACTGAAGACCGACGCGGACAAGAAGCGGGTAGACAAAATCATGCAGCGAGTCGAGGAGTGGGCAGGAGATGCCGTCAAGTCGCGGCGGGCACGCGTAGCCCTCGACGATGACAAAGTAATCGCTGGCTTCCTCAAGAAATACGAAGTATTGACTGCAGCTGGCAAACATCCCGAGGCGCTGAAGTGGCTCGAAAAAGCGGCGGGTCGGGGCAAAGAGCGCCGGGCGGACGTCAAGCGGGCCTTTGCGGTGGGGCTGGCCCAGGGCGGGCAGTGGGAACGCTCCCTACATGAAGCCAAAGAGGCTGTGCGCATCGATTGGCACGAGCGTGAGCGCATCATCTCTGGCGTTGAGAAGCTGCGGAAGATGGTCGACAAGTACGCAAAGAAGAAGCTCGATGAACTCATCGCCAAGGTGAGGTTGCTCTGAGCGCCGTACAACAACCAACGGATGTGCCAGCAGCGTCAACCGCGGTGCTCGAGGTTAGTGAGGCTGATGCCGGCATGCGTCTCGACGCGTTCTTGTCGAAGGCTGTCCCGAGTTTATCGCGAGCGCGGGCGTCTTGGCACTTGCGCGGCGGCCATGTATCGCTGTCTGACCCGGGCGGCAAATTGAAGCCGTCTCACCGCGTTCGAGCCGGATTTTCGGTGTCGATCACCGTGCAAGCGCGTCCCGAGCCGTCATCTGCACCGGAAGACTTGCCGCTCGACATCCGCTTTGAAGACGACGATTTACTCATTGTTCACAAGCCAGCTGGAATGGTGGTGCATCCCGCGCCAGGCCATCCCTCTGGCACGCTGATCAACGCGCTGCTCCACCACGTGCCGATCCTGCAGCAGATGGGCGGCGACGAAATCCGTCCTGGATTGGTACACCGGATCGACAAGGATACGTCAGGGCTGTTGGTGGTCAGCAAGAACGCCGAGGTCATGGTGGCGCTACAAAAACGGTTCGCCACCCACGATATCGAGCGATCCTACTTGGCGGTCTGCCTGGGTCGCTTGCGCGAAGATCGCCTGACCATCGAAACCTTGCACGGCCGCCATCCGCGTGATCGCAAGCGGTATTCAGGCCGTGTGGAGCAAGGTCGTCGGGCGGTGACCCACGTCGAAGTGATCGCCAGGTCAGCGCTTTGCAGCCTAGTGCGCTGTACCCTAGAGACCGGTCGAACTCACCAGATTCGCATGCATCTCGCTGAACGGGGACACCCCATCGCTGGCGACAAGCTCTATGGCGGGGTGCGCAATCATTCGAAGACGCCGCTGACCAGACCCGAAATTGCCGCCCTCCGGCGGCTCAATCGGCAGGCTTTACATGCGGCAGCGTTGGGCTTTGTGCATCCGGTCAGTGGCGAGACGATGTCTTTTGATGACCCGTTGCCAGGCGACCTGCGCCAGCTGGTCGAGCGTCTCTTCGGGTCGGATGTGACAATATGACGGTCGCTACCGGCGCCCGGCGCTAGATCTACGAGAGCGACGCCAAGACATCCTCAAAGCCAGCGAAGTCGGAAGCGGACCACTGGGCTGCTGAGAGCACCACGGCGCTACCGTTGCCGTCGTTGCCTGGCATGACCAACTGCACACGAACCGGAAAACAGTGGGCCTCGCCCCGCGCATCCTTACCGACCAGATCGACCCGACCGGAGAGCTTCACCTTCTGATCCAGCGACGCCAACACGACACGGCTAGAGCGATCAACCTCAACAGCGCTACGCCGAAGTGCATAACCGGCCAAGGTGAGCTGGCCACCGGGGACTGCCTGCGCGTCGGCAAGGTCTGCGCCAGCGGCCTTTGGCGACGGCCACGCACCTCCGAAATCCAGGACCGGCGGGGAGGATTCGCCCCCAGCGCTTCCCTCAAAGATCGCGTTTTCTTCGGGCGACATCGAGACAGTCGGCGAGTGGCGATGACTGGCCTGCGGGGCAATGTCGCTTGCCGCTGGAGCGGGGTCGATCGATGGCGCACCCGAGGCCGAAGACTGCAACTGCGCGATCGCCTGACGAAGCAAACGCTCTCGGGCAGTCAGGCGCACCTCCGCGCGCACAAACGCCTGCTCGAAAGCCTGCAGCTCCTTTTCTCGATCCTTGAGCTGAGCGGCGCGGCGTTCGAGCACCTCTGAGCGGGTCGCAATCATCGCCACGCGACCGAGCATTAAGGTCTCAGACCGACGAACATAACGCTCCAGGTCAGCCTCTTGGGTCGCAGCACCACCCCCGAGGCCATGGAGGGCGTCGTCCGCGTCGACCACAGCCCGCGCAGCCCAGGAGGCCAACTTGGCGACCTGGCCATCAATCCATTCACCACGGGCCGATAGCGCTGAACCCAACGCGGCGACGTGCGCCTCCTGGCCACGCAGCTGCGCCTCCGCCAAGGCCATGTCGATCTCCCGACTAGCCAGCAATTCTTCGCTGTTTTTGAGAAATTGCGGCTCGGGTTTGGTGGATTTTGCAGCGTCCTGCACAACGACCCTCCCGAACTCAGCGGTTCATTTGCGCGATCCGTTGCCGCCGAACCCGCAACTCTTCGCTGTTTGGATGACGCTTGGCCAGTTCATCTACCAGCGCTACGGCCGACTCATAGAAACCGCGTTCGATAAAGAAATCGAGGGTCTTCAGATCGTTGCTGACCCCGCGAGCTCGGGCCGGCTGCTCGTGGCCACCAAACCGGGCGCGCGTCAGACGTGGCCGCGGCAGGCTGTTGCTGCGCCGCTTTGCGGTGAGCGTAGTCCGGTGTGGCGCTGGGGCTGCCGGCTGCTGAGATGGCGCCGGCTTGGGCGCTTCGCCATTGTCGAGCGCCTTGAGCTGGTCCAACAAGCCTGGATCAAAGACGGTCGCCTCAGCGCCGCCGTCAAATCCAATTTCACTGTCGAAATCGCGTGCTGCTGCATGCAACTCCGATGGCGTCGGCGGCGCCACTTTGGCTGGCTCTGGGTTGGTCCTCGACGCCGCCGGTAGGCCGGTGCCGCTGGCATCTGGGGGAACCGCCAACATCTCTGTCGCATCCGAGGCCTGTGACGCAAAACGATTGCGCGCACCTGAGATCCGTGCATTGGACAGGCGCCCTCTCCGACCAGCGATATCCGGCCCCGTCGCTGTGAGACGGGCGCGGGCAACCGGAGCCTTGCGAACCACGGGCCGCGCAGGCGCGGGCTGTGCGGCAACCACTTGGCGAGACACAGTCGATCGGGGCTGTACACGCTGTGCCGGCGCTGGCTGCGCAGCGACCACCTGCCGAGATGGAGACGCCTTTGGCTGCACACGAGCGGCGGGCGGCGGAGCCTTGCCGCGCTTCACGTTTGCGCGAGATGGCCGGCTCGAAGGCTGTGCTGCGGCGGGTCTTGGCGCTTGGCGAACGGCAGGGCGCGGGGACGACTGCGGGCGGGCAGCTTCCTTCGCCGCCGATTTGCGCAACGTCGGCCGCGGAGCCGCGGGCTGACGAACAGCCGGACGGGGGGCAGAAGCCTGACGTTTGTCAGGGCGTTGTGCTGGACGCGCAGCAGGCTGCCGACCTGATGGCCGTGAGGAGCCGGACGGACGAACAGCCGGACGAGGGGCAGAAACTTGGCGTTTGGCAGGCCTCGCTGCGGGAACCGCAGGTTCATCAATGCTGATGACGTCCAGAAGCATCGTCTCGTCTTCTTCCTCGGCGTCTGGTTCGGCCGAAAAGGCATCGTCGGGAAGGGCCGGAGCGTCGTCAATCGCCTCAGCCGGCAGCTCGGGAGCCGCGCTCTCGGCCATCAGTTCATCGATAAAGTCGCCGCCAAAGCCGATCTCACCGTCTTCATCGATGTCCTCAACGGGCATCTTGGGTATCTCGTGTTGCTCCAACTCGATGACGGTCTCGGGCGCAACTGCCGGCGCTAGTGCACCCATGGCGGCCTTGGCTTCTTCGTCATCTGGATCGAGGCCGTACAAGCGCTCCAACGCGCGTTCAGCTTCGGCCATCAGGCCACCGCGGCGGTAGCGGCGGACCAAACGGCGCGTCAGGGTCGCAGCGCGATCACGAACACCCAAGTACTCCAGCGTCTCGACGATCAACTCGAGCAACTCGGCGTCGTTCGGCTCGCGTTCATAGCAGACAATCAGCTTTGACAGCGCCGCTCCATACTTGGCGGACCTCACATAGTGCAGTGCCAAATCATGAGCTAGCGTCACATTCGCGGGGTTGTGGAAGACGGCGCGTTCAGCGACTTGCTCCCAATCGGCCGTTGCGCCCTGCTCCAACAAGTGCTCAGCCAAACGGGCAAACACCACGGCCGCCTGTTTGTTGCGACCGGCCCGGCTCAAGGACTCGGCCAGCATCAAGTTGGCGTGCAAATTGCCCGGATCGAGCCGTGTAACGCCGCTGAGCGCATCGAGCATCGCGCTCAGATTGCCTGCTTGTTTGTAGAGCTCGTAGGCCTCGCGGTACTCCCGAGCAGCATCTTCGATCATCCGCAGACTGGCGAACACCTCGCCGTATGCCATCCGTACGTCGGGTCGTGCTGGCTGCAGTTTGACCGCTTGGCGGAGCACCGCGACGGCTTTGATTGGAACACCGCGACGTGTGTAGACCGAAGCCACGCGCAAGAGCTCACCAACGGAGTCCTCGACCCGCTCGTCCTCCTGCAGCAATTCGACCATCGTCAGGCGCGCTTTGACGTCGTGCGGATCTTCCTTGATCACCGCCATGGTGTTGGAGAACATGCGCTTACGCTCAGCCCGACCGCGCTTCTTGCGCGGCCGCTGCGTCACTTGGCTCATCTGTGAGGGGGGATTACTCACCGACCTTCCTCATGGGGCGTGGGCCCCGGTCCTCCATCCTACACGGCAAACGCCATCGGATCGACGCCCTGACTAATCCTTCACGCGCTCAACGTAACCACCGGTGCGCGTATCGATCTTCAAGCGGTCGGTCTCTTTGATGTACAGCGGAACTTGCAACTCGTAGCCCGTCACGATGGTCACGGGCTTGGTGGCTCCGGTAGCCGTGTTGCCTGCCACGCCGGGCTGGCACTCGGTGATCTCAGCGATGATGAAGTTCGGCAGCTCGATCGCGACCGGCCGCTGGTTGTACATCAGCACGCTGACCTCAGCCTGCTCGACGAGGTAGTTCTTGTCGGTGCCGACGACGCCCGCATCGATTGCGAATGTCTCGTACGTCTTTGTGTCCATGAAATTGTACTCGCCGTCGTAGTACAAGAACGTGGTGCTGATATCCTCGCAATCCGGCGCGCCAACCTTGTCGCCCGAACGGAAGGTGCGATCGATGACCTGGCTCGTGAGCAGGTTCTTGATGCGCGTGCGCACAAATGCGCCGCCCTTGCCCGGTTTCACGTGCTGGAATTCAACGATGGACCAGAGGTTGCCGTCGATCTCGATCTTGAGGCCTTTTCGAAATTGCGTTGTGTCGTACATGTCTCTCCGGCGCTACGGCGCGGTGGGGTCGGGCTGAGTTAGGTGCCAAAGGTGCCAACGAGGGCACGGAGGGCCAAGAGGTATCCTTGCGCGCCGAGACCGACAATGCGGCCTGCGACGATGTCTGCGATCAAGGAGCGGTGACGAAACTGCTCGCGGGCGTAGACGTTGCTCAGATGCACTTCGATGACCGGTCTGTCAGCGGCGATCAAAGCGTCACGGATAGCGACGCTGGTGTGAGTATACCCACCGGGATTGAGGATGAAAGCGTCGACGTCAGCAGCAGCGCCAGCGGCGATTCGATCGATGAGGCCACCTTCATGATTGGACTGAAAGTACGTCACATCAATGACTTGTGTAGGGGTGCTCAAGCCGCGGGCGAGGTCGGTCAGCGAGGCCTCAATGTCGGCGAGCGTCGTCGTACCGTAGATCTCGGGCTGCCGCGTGCCGAGGAGGTTGAGATTTGGGCCGTTGATGACATCGATGCGCATGGCTGGCGTTCTAGCGCGATCCGGGCCAACAGTCACCCCACACGGCGTCGAAGCGACACGGTCAGCCAACCGAGCGCGATCAGCACCAGCATTCGAGCGGGCGTACCCGGTGGCAGCGCACCATGATGGGCCGTCACTTGGCACAACCCATCGTCGACCGGGGGACAACCGCCCTGGGTCCACGCCTGACGATAGGCGCGACAGACGCCGGCGATATCGTCTGGGTGCAGATCGATCTTTGAGGTCTCCCCCGCAGGAGCGCCGCCAAACATCGTCGCGTGGCCGTCCAGGCTGTGATCGAGACCGAGTAGATGGCCAATTTCGTGGGTCAGCGTGTTGTCGAGGTTGTATTCGGCCAGCTTGCAGGACTCCGCACAGAAGATTTTGTCCTGAATGTTGAGTTGAATGTCGGCATCCGCAATTTCACCGGTCAGTTGGTTGGCAGCGACGACCGTGGTCGCGATCACCGCTGAGCCATGGACCCAGTTCTTGCCGATGAACGAGAGCTGACTGCCGTTGGGCACCCACTTGCACGTGGTGTTGTCGGGACCAGGTGTCGACCCGTCTGCGCAGTCGAGCGGCAAGCGTTCAGGGGTGAGTCCCACAAACTTGAAGCTGAGACCCAGAGGATGGCTACCGCAGGCCACCGGTTCACAGGCGATCGAGCGCGGGTCATGACAGAGGTCACACTGCACACTGCTCCATGTCTGAAAGGACCGTGCTGCCGCTGCGATGATGGCCTCATCGTCAATGCCCTGACCGGACAAACCGAACTTCTCAATGCTGTAAGGGACCTCGCCTGCATACCAACGCTGATGGGCCCCTGAATCGGACCGCGCAAAGACAAAAGCGGAAGCGTCCGTGACCGCTAGGAGCGGCAAATAGAGGGCAACCAGAGCAAAAGGAGCGAGCCGCCGGAGGGCACGCGTGCCGGCCTTGGCGAGCGAAGATGGTGCAATCATGCCGATAAACCGGCGATGAAAGCCCAACATCAGCATGACGGCGAGCATGCACCACAGGGTTGCGGATCGCGACGATGGGGTCACCGCAGCGGAACAACCGTGACTGGGATTCCCGGGGTGCGCAGGCTCATTGTACAGCGCACAGATTCCAGCACGATCATCTTGGTGTAGGGCAGTCATCACCTCACCAGGGTAGCGCATCTCCGTCATCAATGCCGCCGGGTCGGTGCTATGACCCAGCCCAAAAACGTGGCCCCACTCGTGCGCCAGGGCCGTCCGAAGATGAACCTCGGCACCCGCACATGCTTTCTCGGTGCGGCAATATACTTGGCTCACACCGTTGAAGTGCATCGAAAAACCCGAGACTAGCCCACTGCCACTGTTATGGACCAAGGCGGTGAATGCGATGACGTCACTGCCGAGAGGCCACGCGTCTGGCGCTGATATCGTACGGATATTCACCGCTGTGGATGACATTTCGACGGCGCCGGGCAGCGACGACTTGCAAGCCACAGCCAGCCAGGGCTGCACCGCGTCTCGGGAGACGGAACTCAGCTTGGAAGACTCAGCCCGCCAGTGAATCTCTGCACCATGGGGCCAGTGCAGCGGTTCAGCCGTCGCTTCTGTACGCGCGAAGGTGTACGCCCAGCCAGGATCGACCATGAGTTGAAAAGCGCATAAAACCGTTAGAAATATAGGAATGTAGCGCCAACTGCACAGCGAGTGGGACAACTGGAGAGGACGTACGAACCACGAAACTGGGGCAGCTAGGGACTTCATCGGCCGGCAGCATAGCGAAAGATGGCCGCGTCTGCGGATGGCCGGTTGTCAGCGCAACGACTGGGGCTCTTCCAAGGGCGCAGTCAGGCCCTGGGCGGTATCGACCCCGCAGGGTGATGCGGCCGGAGGTGGCGCTCGAGAGCGCAGTGAGCATGTGTCATTGACCGTGCGTCTTTGACCCCTGTCGTATGGAGCGCTTGCAGACGCAGCCAAAGCGAGCCAGCCTGCGGGCCATGAACGCTCCCCGCATCGCAATTTTTGATTCAGGCGTCGGCGGTCTCACCGTCGCGAGTGCGGTACATGCGCGGCTGCCCGGCGCGAATCTTCGCTACCTCGGGGACACAGCGCGGCTGCCCTACGGCACCAAGAGCGCCCACACTGTGACGCGCTATGCCGTACAAGCAGCGGAGGCGTTACTGTCCGATGGCGCGCAGGTCGACGCCCTCGTCGTTGCCTGTAATACAGCGTCATCCTGTGCCCTTCCGATGCTCAAGGAGCGCTACGACTTTCCAGTTTTGGGGGTCATTGGCCCCGGCGCTCGGCGGGCGGTAGCGGCGAGTACAAGCGGTCATATCGGCGTGATTGGCACCGAGCGCACGGTGCAATCCGGCGCTTACGAGCAAGCGATTGCCGCGCTCAGTCCAGATGCTGTCGTCCACTCTCGCGCCACGCCGCTATTGGTGGGTCTCGCGGAAGAGGGCTGGTTTGACGGACCTGTGGCCGAGGCGGCGCTTGAGGCTTATCTCGTGCCGTGGCTGCAAGATCCCGCCATCGCCCGTATCGACACAGTCGTCCTGGGTTGCACACATTACCCGGCACTGAAGACTGTCATTGGCCGCGTCTTCGAACGCCTGCTCGGCCATTCGGTCGTGCTGGTCGATAGCGCCGAGGCGATCGCAGAAGAACTCGCCGAGCGCTTGCCCAATCCGAACTCGACTGCGAACGGCGCTGTAGAGCTCTTTGCAACGGACGCCTTGGCGCGATTCGCGCGTGTGGGTGGGCTGTTCTTTCCGGTGGACCGCGCGAATCTTGCGTTGATCGACCTGTAGCCGAACGACGATTACGCGGGCTTGCCGACGATGATCTCGGTGGCGATCGCGGCGGCCATGAATCCCATGGTCCCGGTCACAAAAGTCGCCGCGCCATAGCCAGTCGAACAATCGAGCCGAAAGCCCTTGCCCGGCCCTTTTGCGTCGCCCGTCGCTTGGCCTTTTTCGCAGATCTCACCGTCCGCATTCGGCCACTTGGCCGGCTCGGCACTGAAGACCGTCGGGATCTGCCACTTGGCATTGGACGGCAGCCCATGCTCCTTGCGCAACAAATCACGGATCCGCCGCAGCAGCCCGTCGCCGCGCGTGCGGTTGAGATCGGCGACCTCAAGCTGGGTCGGGTCGAGCCTGCCGCCGGCGCCACCGCACACCACAATCGGTAGATTCCGCTGGTGACAAAGCGCGATAAGCAGCGCCTTGCTGCGCGCCGAATCGATGGCGTCGATAACCACATCAAAACCGGGATCAAGCAGCGAATCGGCTGTTTTTGCAGTAAAAAAGTCCTGATGAGCAACGACGTCACATGTCGGCTGAATGAGCTTCGTACGCTCCGCCATGACATCGACTTTGGCGCGACCGACCGTGCCATCGAGTGCATGCAGCTGCCGATTGGCGTTGTTGATGCACACCTCATCTAGGTCGATGAGAGACAGATGTCCCACCCCGGTTCGCGCCAGCGCTTCCACTGTCCACGAACCGACGCCGCCAATACCGATGATCGCGACCCGCGACCCGCGCAGACGCTCAGCCCCTGGCACACCAACGAGACGCGCAATACCGCCGAATCTATCTTCGTAGGAGCCT
>JAGSHB010000030.1 GCA_023954815.1 Myxococcales bacterium
ACGACGTGGGCCACATGCAGGGCGCCATTGGGCCCGACCAGATAGCGAGACTCGCCGAGCTCGTGAACCAGCAGGGTCTGCCGCTGATTGGCGAGCACCAACTCGATCTCCAAAGGCTCCGGCGTCGGAGGATGCTGGGGAATTCCCCCCTGCGCGGCGAGGAAGAAGGCGTTGACGTCGGCGTGACGCTGACGGCGATACTCGACGATGGCACCAAAGCACAGCGCCTCGAATGTACGGCGATGCTGCGCAACTTCACCGTCGGCCAGCGCCCGATCCAGCCAGCCGGTATCCGCCGAGCCATCGGTGACCTCATCGCGCTCGAGTAGTTCGAGCAGCAGCGCCTTGTTGGTGGCGCCATCCTCGATCACGACCTGCAACTCGCTCAGCGCGCGGCGCAACCTGGCAACAGCCTGCCGCCGGGTGGCGCCCGTCGCGATGACCTTGGCGATCATCGAATCGAACTCGGCGGCGATGACACTGCCCTCAGCGATCCCGCTATCGACCCGGATTCCTGGGCCGGAAGGGGGACGAAACACGGTGACTTTGCCGGGACTGGGCGCAAAACCGCGGGCTGCATCTTCGGCACACAGGCGGGCTTCAATAGACCAGCCACGGACCTGAGGTGGCGTGCCATCTGCGTTCAAGGCACCACACTCGGTGAGGCTCAAGCCGCGAGCGACGTCGATCTGCGCGTGCACCAGATCGATCCCAGTCACGCATTCGGTGACGGTATGCTCGACCTGTAGCCGGGAGTTCACCTCCAGGAAACACGCCTGCTCCGTCACCGGGTTGTAGAGGAACTCAGCCGTGCCCGCGCTCTGGTAGCCGGCCTTTTCCGCCAAACGAACCGAGCTCTCGCAGAGCAGGCGCTCCATGTGGGGCGGCAGCACAGACGAGGGGGCCTCTTCCAGGATCTTCTGGTTACGGCGCTGGATGCTGCAATCGCGGACGCCGAGCGCCACCGTCTTGCCATCGGCACCGCCGACCAGCTGCACCTCGACATGGCGAGCGCCCGTCACGCAGGCCTCGAGCAACAAGCCACCTGCGCCGAAGACCTTGCGTACTTCCTCGCGCACGGCGCCGACCGCAGCCAAGAGCGCATCGGCGCTGTCGACCTTGCGAATCCCGCGACCGCCGCCGCCGGCTGATGCCTTGACCATGATGGGGTAGCCGATGCGGGCTGCTTGGGCGATGATTTCGTCGGGCTCGACCTCGGCTGGCACTTGCCACCAGGGCGCGAGTGGTACGCCGCAGTCTTCAGCGAGGGTTTTGGCGGCGATCTTGTCGCCCAGTCGGTCCATGGCTTCAGCGGACGGACCCAAGAAAATGAAGCCAGATTGCTCCAATTTACCTACAAAAGCAGCGTCCTCGGCCGCAAACCCCCAGCCGGGCCAGACCGCATCGCATCCCGAACGCCGCAGGGCCGCGATGACCCGATCGATGTCGAGATAGGCGCTGATCATGGCGCCATCGGGGCCTGGCACCATGGCCGGTCCAATGCACAAGGCGTCGTCGGCGAGTCGCGTGAACGGCGAGCCTGCATCGGGCTCGGTGTACAGCGCCACCGAACTCAGCTGTGTCTGCCGTTCAGCGTTGTAGTCACGCACCGCGCGGCAAAAGCGCACCGCGGGCTCTCCACGATTGAGGATAGCGATGCGGCTCATCTCGGCCGCGGGGGAATTTGGGTGTGTGTGGCTCATATGTCAGCGTCCTGCCTGGCCGAACCGGCCCTTTCCAAGATGACAAATGCGGTCGCTACCTGGCCGTCGTGGCTCAGGGAGACGTGCGGGCGCAAGGCGCCGAGTTTTTGGGTCTCGTCGGCCACGCGGCCATGGAGACGCAGAGCGGGTCTGCCGAAGCGGTCGTTGACGACCTCGATATCGCGTAGGTCGATCCACCCGAGAGCCGGTGGTTGACCGTAGTTTCCGATGGACCACGCTTTGATGAAGGCCTCTTTGGCGGCGTAGCGAGCGGCGAGGTGCACGGCCGGGTCTTTCGATGGCCTCATCGCGGAAGAGACCCGTTCTGATTCGGTAAAAACGCCAGCGGCAAAGGACGAGGCTGGATCCGCAAGCTGTGTGCGGAAGCCGTCAATGTCGACGATGTCTGTGCCAATGCCCAAAATCATGCGGTGTGCCTAGCCCCGTTCGGTCTGATCCGTCAATCCACTGTGCGTGGTTCCGGGTTGATTTCAATGCGCCCCTCCGGGTCGAGGAGCATCGCCAACTCTTCGGCTTGTTGGCTGATTGGCCGGGTGGTTTGCCGCTCAAACAGGTCCGCGTCGCCCCGCAGGATACGTACCCGCCGTGCCATGGATTGACGCTCCCGCTCGGCCGCTTTGGACCGCCACGCTGCCCAAGACGGACCTGTACCTTCAGGCCCCTCCTCCCGGCGCAGCATGGCCTCAAAGGTGAGACTGTTCAGCACGAGCGCGATGGCGCCGACATGACCAAACCCCAAACTCGTGACCAACCCTGCACGCATCGGCTCGCTGCTACGCATCGCACGATCGCTGAAGGTCAGATCGGAGAACTTCCGCATGGCTGGATCGACACACTCCAGATTGCGATTACCCGCGACGACGCCCTCTGTAAGCGACTGGCACAGCCCGATGAGCTGGAAAGCAGCCGCGCCACCCTTGCTATGACCGGTGAGGGTTTTTTGGGAGACAATGTGCAGCGGATTTCCCGCTGAACGCCCGAGTGCACGGGCAATTGTCTGGTGAATCAGATTTTCGTTGGGATCGTTGGCGGCCGTCGATGTGTCGTGCTTGTAGATGACCTTGATGTCGTCCGCGTCGAGTCCGAACCGGTCCAAAGCCTGTGCGAGCGGTGACCGTTTACCCCCCATCGCTGCGGCCACCACGCCGAGCCCAGGCGCCGGAATTGAGGTGTGAACGCCGTCGGAAAATGAGCCGGCCCAGGCCAAGACGCCGCGTACGGGCAACCCCAAATCGCGCGCCACATCACCACGGCACAATAAGATGGTGCCGCCCCCCTGCGCCTCGACAAATCCTCGGCGCCTGAGGTCGTTGGCCCGGGACATCTGATCGGGAGCGAGGCCCATGGCCGTCATCTGCTCGGTGTTGGCCGTTGCGGCCATGTCCGCAAACCCGACCACAGCCTCGCCGCCAACGTCGTCGAAGCCACCGGTGACGCTGAAATCGACGCGACCGGACAAGATCTTGTCCATGCCCTCGGCCAACGACACGGCGGCGGTGGCACAGGCCGCGACCGGATGCACCATCGGCCCGTAGCTACCGATGTAGGACTGCACGGCATAGGCCGCCACCACGTTGATCAGACTCTCCTGGACGATGTCGCCCTGGCGCTCCCTGTCCAGCAGCTGATCGGTGAACAGGCGCCGAATACTCTGCATCCCGCCCATACCGCTACCCTGGGTGTTGGCGACGCGTGCCGGGTGTACGTGGGACATCAGCTCATCGGGCCGCATGCCAGCGCTCAGAAAGGCGTCAGCGGTGGCCACGAGATTCATCAAGGTGACGCGATCGACGCTCTCGATCATGTCTCCCGGAAGGCCAAATCGAGCGAGTTGCGTCCCCGTGGGCAGCATACCGAGCACCTTTCGATCGAGCTTGGCGATACGCGGAACACGGATTTCTGCGCCGGCGGTACGGGTCACTTGCCAGCGACCAGCTGTGCATGAGACCCGGGTATGCGCTGGGTCGGCAGCGACGAACGAGCGCGCTTCTGCCTCGTCCATCACGTCGAACGAGAAGTCGCGATCGAGCCACGCGGTCGCCAGCACAGGCAGCGCGTCGGGGTCAAAGCCGGCGGCGACCTCCTCCGTCCAGCGGATACCGGACGCCTTGCGCACGGCGTCGCCATAGCGCGTGGTGATCTCGCTCTCTGTGATGGGCCTGTCGGTGGCCACATCGTACCAAGAGCCGCCACGGGCGCTGTCTTTCCAGGTACACAAGCCACACATCCAGGCCAGCTCGATCACCGCTGCCGGCGCCAACTCGTCCTGCACCTCCAAGGCCCAGCGCGTGCGGGCGCTGCCGCAGGGGCCCAACTCGCCGACGCCGACAATGACCACTGTCTCGGACAGTGGCGCGCTGGGGAGGGGCCAATTGCCTACCTCACCCTGCGCTTCTGGCCATGCTGGCGGCCACGAAGGAAGGGGGGTCACTGTAACCGCGGGGGTTGTGTCGTCCCCCAGCGCAAGCAGGGCCCGTTCGGCCGTGCGCAACGTGTTAAGCGCCCGCGTATGCCGCACTTTGTCGGCCAAATCGGCTCGAATCCGGCCAACCACTGCACGAATATCGGCGATTCGACCAAACCCACCCGTCAAATCAGCCTGAAGCGGTGCCGTGCGGGCAAAGTCAGCGACTTCGTCCGTGCAGAGGGCAGCCAGGAGCCAACCCATTTCGGCGTTGGCAAACGTACGAGCGCCAGTCCGATGCTCCAGCTCCGCTGCGACGGAATCGTTGGCATCCATCAGGCCCGTACCGCGAACCCAGCCAATACGCGCCGCGCACAGGGTCGTCGCCGCGGCCCACGCATCGCGCTCCGAATCCCATTTATTACAAAGCACTTCGAGACCAGCCTTGGTTTCGGCATAGGCGCCGTCCCCACCGAACCCGCCGTGATTGGGCGACAGCGGCAGCACCACATGAGCGGGCCGCCCTGGCATGCCCTGGCGCCGATAGCGGGCGCCAATCGCACCGACCAAGCGCTCGACGCCGGTGAGCATGACGCGGATCGCCGCCTCGGAGCGCGCGCTGAAGGTATCGAGCGTCGCCGAATCACCCAAAGCGGCAAAAGGCACGATGATATCGGGCGAAAAGGGCGCTTTCAGCTCGCGAACACGGGCGCCGTCGGGCGCTGTGACCCGCTCAAATAGCCACGAAACCAGCGCGTCGACATCTTGCTGCGAGGCTTGGTTGAAGGGCACCACATGCAATTCGGCGCCAGGGGCTGCCTCGGCTTGATAAAATTGGCTGTACCAAGCCATCCGCTCCCGTTTCGGAGAACTTGTTGTCACCACCACACGGGCACCGCCGCGCAACAGATGCCGCACGATTTCGATGGCGATCGAGCCTGGGCTCGCGCCGGTGACCAGGGCTGTACGGCCTACGAACATCATCGGCTTGACGGCGCTGTCTCGCAGGGCGGAGAGCCAAGCGGCGTCTGCTGCTGGATCGGCAAGTTGGACGTGGGCCTGCTCGTCTGCGGGGCGCAAGCTCGTGATCAGCCGCTCAATAGCGCCGGGCGCCGTATCGCTGATCTCCGAAAACGTCCGCCCACCTGTGGCCGTGAGCTGCAGAGAGGGACGGCTTGGCGACAGCGGCATCACCTGTGCCCCCCGGCCGCTGGCCAAATCTCGCAGGGCCGCTGCGAGCCAAGAAACACCCGCCTGCTCGGCTTTTTGCGCGTGAAATAGCGCTCTGCTGACGACCGCGGAGTCGGTTGCAAAGGCGGTCAACCTAGCGAGCTTCGCCAGCGCCTTGTCGCGCTCACCCCGGCTCCCGTGGTGGTACGCCAACGTGACGTCGCGCCGGGCCCAGGCCCACGACGAAGTCAGCGCCACGTGCTGTTGGGCTGAAAAGCGCGGCGCCACCCAGTCGAGCCATGCCTCGCCATGCTCTGCCGCGAGCAGTGCGGCGGTGTCGGCGTCAGGGTCCTGCGTCACTTGTCCTGGCGCCTCAGCAGCAAGCCCGAGGCGCTCCGAGGCATCGCCGATGATGGACGCGAGCAGGCCATCTGGGCCCAGAATCTTGTCCTCAAGCTGCTGGACCACCGCAGCATCCACAGCGGCGCCAGCCGTCTCCGCGACCTGGTCCACAGGCGAAATCGGCGAGCCGATGGCGCTGGAGAGATGGCTCGCTAGTGTGTCGAGAACTGGCGTGACGTCCGCTGGGGAAGTGGCCACATCCAGAGCCACAAATGCGCCGCCGCGGGCCGATTCGCCAGCGCGATCGACCAAGCACAGGGTGTTGAGCGCTGCAGCGACCAATCCATCACCGAGCCCGAAACGCTGGGCTAAAATCGCGCTGACGTCTCTGCGGGCCAAGCCAGCGCGACCGAAGACGCGGCGGACCGATTCATCCTGCGCCTTGCCGAGATAACCTCCCGGGCAATGCCACGCGCCAGCCCGCTGGGCCAATGTATCTGCGAGCTTGGCGATCGGAATCTCGTGCGCGCCGTCGATGGGCCCAGCATCGAACTCGGCGCCGATGTCGACGAGTGCCTGATTGCGGCGCGAAGAGACGCCGCCAAACAGATCGTCGATGGTTTCGCTGCCCTGCACTTGCGCCACGTGCACCTTTGCCTGCATCGCCAGCAACGTCTTCAAGCCATCGAGGTGGGAGACCGGCCGATCGGTGACAGCAGCGATGGCATTGGGTTGCGGCGGCGCGGCTACGACGACCGGACTCGCCGCCGGTGTCGTCGTGACGTCACGTGTGCGCGCGTCATCGACGACGTCGGCTGCGGTGGCATCGACTGCCGGAGCTGGGGCGTCGGTTGGCAAGACGGACTCCAGGGTCACCGTGTCCCGCATCATGACGCTATCGGCGTCCATCCCGACATTGCGCACCCGCGTGGACGTGTGGCCCTTCGCCGCTATGGTCTGTTTGGCCATGGTCGCGACAGTCGGCTGGGTGGCCAGGCCGACCTCGACCCACTCCCCGATCGCCAAGCCGCCCTCGGAGGCTGCACTAAGTAGGACATCCTGGCTCTCGATCCACCGAACAGGACTAGCGAATTGAAAGGCGAAGAGCTCCCGAACCAGGGTGCGCGCGAAGGCGTCCGGCTCTTGGACCAACGTCTCGTATCCATCGAGCAGCGCTTGAATTTCCGGGGCAGAAGTCGCGTCAAACATCGCCTGGACGAAAGCGAGATCGAGCGAAAAGGGGATGGCGACAAGGTTGGGCACGTAGGTCCCGATGAGCCGGAGATAGCCGGTTGGGGGCAGCAACCGCTCCAAGACGGTGCGAAATGCGGGCACGCCATCGCGCAGACGCGTGCTGTGAAAGGGCACGTCGATACCGGGCACGAGGACCCACGGCGACTTTGCACCTGGACGCTGACTGGCCATCAGTCGCCGCTCTAGCTCTGCGAGAGCGGGCAGCGCTCCCACGGTTGCGTATTGCCGACCCCGCACATTGAAGTTGACGATTTCGACAAAACCGCCGGTTTCTTCGGCGACATCGCGCACCAGCTCAAGGGCGCCCTGGTGACTCATCCCGGCATGGTGGGGGCGAATGACGCCCATGGCATACCCGCTGCGACCGGTGGCATCGCGAGGAACGCAGGTGTGCATGGTCATGCCGCGCTGCCAAACCACACGCACGACGGTTTCAAGTGGTAAGACCTCGGCGACGGCGCTCAGCGCATTGTACTCGCCGATGCTATGACCACAGACCACCGCCCCGTCGACCAGCGTTCCTGCTTCCCGCAGCTCTGCGACCTGGGCATGGGCCAGGGTTGCCATGGCCACTTGGGTGTACTGCGTGAGATGCAAAACGCCCTTGTCATGGATGTCGTGGCGGCCCTGGCAGATGAGTTGCTTGGGGTTGTTGCGCACCACATCGAGCAGCGAAAAGCCAAGCTCGGAGCGGGTCACCCGGTCAGCGGCATCCCACACGGCGCGAGCGGCGGCCGACCTGTCGTAGCCGTCCATGCCCATGCCTTGGCGCTGAATTCCCTGACCGGGAAAGACGTAGGCCGTGGGCAGCGGCGCGATGACCGCACTCGCCGACAGGGCTGTGCCGGTTGGCGTCGTCACCGTGATGTCGGCGATCAGACGCCCTTGCTCGACTCCGGTACGAACGGCGCGCAGCTCCAGCGGCTGTCCCGGTAGGACCGGCGCTTGAAAGTGCGTGTCAAATTGCAGGAGGCGGGCCGCATCGCCTGCACACAGCTCACTGACGACGAAGGCACGGGAACGGGCGGCGGACCACATGCCGTGGACGATGGGGCCACTCAATCCGGCTAGCCGCGCGATTGCAGTGCTGCGATGGATGGGGTTGTAGTCGCTGCTGACCTCCGCCCATGAAGACAGTTCCATGGGCGCGCGATCAGCCACAGCGGCCAAATCAGATGGAGCCGTCGCCACCCGCTTGCTGTCCGCGCCAAGGAGTTGGCGCAGCGCTACGAGTGGATGCACCCCCGTATGATCGGCCGAAAAGCGCTGATCGAGCTTGCCGCGACCAAGGGCTGAGGTACCGGTGATCTGTACGTCCGCTCCAAAGCGAACGCCCTTGTCGGTGTGAGATGTGCGCTCACTACCGATCAGGGTCAGGGTCTCCCCCATCTGCGGGAGCTCGGAGAAAGAGAGCCACTCATGCTCGACCAAGAAGGCCAGCTGGGCCGGGTCTTTGCAGACCAGTTGCGCGGTGATGTCGCGCTCAGTCTCTGTGATTAGACCGGGGTTGAAGCCGCGTAGGAAGAAGACTTCGTCAGCCGTGGCGACCAACTGCAACCCGCGATGCAGCGCCAGCGTCGCCTCGACGCGCGTACCATCGCCGCTGCCATGCGCGATGTGGGTCAGCTGCGCGGTCACCTCGACCTGCTCACCGGCCACCAGCGGCCAGCCGGCGGCGGGCACAACGGCATGTTCCAGGTGCACCAAGTTGAGCAGGCCAGCGGCGAGTTCATCGCAGCTCAGCGCTTGCATCAAGGCTGGAAACCCAAGGCTGAAGACCAGATCTGCGCTCATCGCGGGCGCGTCCTCTTGGTGCACACTGCCCGGAAGCACGCCGCTCAATCGGCCATAGGCCTTGGCGACCGGGGCATCGACGGTGGCGGGACAGGTGATGGGCTCAAAGAGATGACAGGCGCCGAGGGGCGCTCCGAAGAGGTTGAGGTGATAGAACTCCCGGACCTCATCTGGCGACAGCGCAGACAACAGGACGCTGCCCGCCGGTGTGATGAGGAAGTGACGACGCAGCGGAGCGGTGGGACGGCCCTTTGCTGCAGGTAGAGAGACCGTAAACGTCACGGACGGCCCGGACATCGACAGCGTGACGCGCTCATCTGATGCTGTGGACAAGTGCCACGACAGGGACGAAATCACGTCGTCTGTGTGGGTGATCGTCAGTGTAGCCCCTGGCTCGGCGAGGCAGACTTGGCGAACCGGGTTGGTCACCAGACGGGCGTCACCGGGTTCATCAGCAAAGACGGTGTCGGCGGCGAAGACTGCGGCAATCGGCCCGGAAAATCGGGCCGCGAGCGGTTGGAACCAGCTGTGTGAGTCCACATCTGACACAACGTGCCAGGTGGTCTGATCCCCCGAGGTGTGCGATTCGATGCCTGCCGGCAGACCAACGTGGGCCGGCACCTGCAAGAAAGCGCGATGCGACAGGGCTTGATCGCCAACATGAGCGATCATGGCTTGTTCGAAGCGACCGAGCAGGTGGGCGATCGGCTCATCTGCCGTCTCGATGCCACGCAAGGCCTCTGGGCCAGGGATGATCATGACCTGATCGGCGTCAAACCGAGGGTCATGCGCCTGCCAAAGCGAGTCGGACTTGTACCAGCGGCGCACGTCCGCATCGATCGTGGGCACGAAGTTCACCGGCTTGCCGGGGCGTGCGCAGATCTTCTTCACGAAGGTGTCTTCGTCGACCGGGTGGGGCAGCTGGCTGCTGGCGTGGGGGTAGCGCTCGAGCAGTTCGGCGATGACGGCGGTGGGGTCATCGAGCGCGGCGATATCGCCGACGAGACTAGCCACCTCTGCCGCCGAATGGTGCAGGCGCCCCTCAGCCAGCGCGATGACATCGGCCACGCGCTGCCGATAGGAGACGTCGGGCCAGATGCCGTCCTCGTACGGACCCGAGCGCCCAATCGCCATCAATTCGACAAGCCGGTTGAGCACAGACGACCAGCTCATCCGGGCAAAATCACCGAAATACGGCTTCGCGGTGGCATCCAAGGCAGCGATGATGGCGGGCCGCTGAGCCGCGATCGCTTCAGCATCGCCAGCGACGCTGTCGAGTAGTCGACCACAGCGCGCGGCGGCGTTGTCGAGATAGTGAATATCCGCACCGAGCTGGCTCAATCCAGAGGTCATGCCGCCCACGACGGCACCAGAGGGGACCCAATCGGTTGTTCCAGCTGCAGCCACGAGCGCCGCTTTGACCTGGGGAGAGGTGGCCGCCTCCTTGCACGCCATCGTCACGGTGCCGAGCAGCACGCCGTCGATGGGCATGTCCCGCAGACCGTATTTCTTCGCCCAGTGACCCACGACGAGCGCGGTGGCCCGCTCGGCGTCGGCAATACCACCGCCGACGCACAAGATGACGTTGGCACGCTGCCGCACCTTGTCGTAGCAGCGCAGCAGCAGGCCCTCGAGATCTTCCCAGCTGTGGTGACCGCCCGCTTTGCCGCCCTCCAGGTGCATAAAGACGGTGTGAGCTGGCGCGGCGTCCGCGATGGCCAACACCTGATCGACCTGCCGTACCGTGCCCGGCTTGAAGACGTTCAGATGCATACCGAGCGCCGCCCACTCGCCGAGCAGCATCGCGCCTTCGTCTGCGCTGGGAATGCCGGCGCTGACGGTGACTCCAGCTATCGGGATCCCAGATTTGCGGGCTTTTTGTACCAATTTCGCGCCGCTGAGATGCAGATCCCAGAGGTAGCGATCCATGAACAACGCGTTGAATGTGAACGTCGCTCCTGGTGTCAAACGACCGGCGAGCTCCGCCATGCGTTTGTGGAAAATGTCGGCGGTGACCTGACCACCACCGGCGAGTTCTGCGGTGAAGCCAGCATTTGCCGCAGCGGCGACGATGGGGGCATCGGCGGTGGTCGGTGTCATACCCGGCAAGATCACAGGCGCGTGACCGGTGGCGCGACTATAGGCGTTGTCGAGACGAATCGTGCCGTCGGCAAGCTGGACGCGACCGGGTGCGTAGTCGCTGTACTTGGGCGGGTACGTCACCCCCTTTGGCGTCAGTAAAGCGGCCCGTCCCGAGGGTTCTGACAGCGACAACACAGGCACGCCTAGACCAGCCAGTCGGTTTGTCGTCAGGCGAGCCACCCCAGGCCCGACGCCAAAGTCCAAAACGGCGTCTGTACCACGAGCGACGGCGCCATCGATGACGTTTGCCCAGCGCACCGGATCGACAAATTGCAGGCGCATGACCTTGTCCAGCAAGGTCGCTGCGGTCACAGCGTGGCCCTCAGCGACAAGGGCCTCGGCGAGCGGCATCCCCACCGCAGAGTCGAGCACGCAGAGCGCCAATTCGGCCGGATTGATGGTGAAGCCTTCCTCAGCCATCACCTCCCGCATCAACTCCAATCCAGGCGCATTGAACGCGCTATGGAAGGGGCATTCGACGGTCAGGGGATGAAAGGCGAACGTGAAGGCAGATCCGCCCTTGCGGGCTTGTTTCTCGGCCGATTGGCGCGCGAGCAGCTTGGCGTGGAGACGGTCGACGGCAGCCGGTGTGCCACTGATCACGTGCCGCGTTCGACCGTTGATCATGGCGATAACCAGCGGCTCGGCCTCCTCATCAACCAGCCCAGACAAAGACGCAATGGTCGGTCCCACGACAGCCGCCATACATGGGCCATCAGCGTCCGTCACACCTGTGCGGTCAGCCGCGCACCACCCCTGCCAAGCCAAATAGACCGCGAAATCTGCCACACGCTGGGCGTCGATGGCGCCGCGATGGTGGGTCTCCGACACCCACAGCGCTGTCATGAGCCCCTGGGAGTAGCCAATCGCCGTATCGATGACGCACCGCTCGTCCGTCACGTCGAAGGCAGCGGCGAGGCCGGACTCCAAAATCTGAATGTAGCGAACCACCTGAGTCAAAAAGATGGCGGGCTGAGATACGGCGCCGCTCTGCAACGAGCGCGCGGGCGGCACATCGCTGGTGCCCCGCAGCCAACCCAACAAGTCAAATCCATGACCGCACAAGCCTGACCAACGAACCCGCTTGCTGTCTCCGAAGACCTGTAGACGCGCAGCCGCAGCCTCGACGATGGGCCAACCGGCCGGGCAATCGACCAGCACGCTCCGCAATTCAGACAGCCAGGGCGTGCCATTGCCGCCGAAGCTAATGGTCGCGCGCGCGTTTCCCCGGGCCAAGTCATCGGCAAGCGAGCCTGGAGCTGCCGCGCGAACAAAGGAATGACTTCCTAGCGGTGAAATTGAGACGGACATGGGGGCTCCACAATCGACAGCCGAACGGCGATAGACCGCCCAGTCTAGATTGCGGGGCAGATTGGGAGAGGTCAGATCATCTGTCAATCAAAGGGTTTCATCCGCAATGACAGTCGCGTTCCGTCACTCGATTACGCGGCCGATCGCCGGGCCCATCACGGCCATGAATTCACGCACGGAAACGGTCGCATCTGCGCGCTCTGGGTCGCTGATATCTTGGATGATGAGTCCGCTGTAGGCCCCAAAAATGACCGCCGCGATACCTCTGATCTGCGATTCTGTGCAGCTGTTTTCGAGCGCAGGCCGCAGAATCTCGGCGATGGCGGTGCGCGCGCGGCGGTAAAATTTGGCCAGCGCTTGTTGGATCGCGGGATCGCGGGTCGCGTGGGCGGTAAACTCCAACCAGAGCGGTACGATAGCCCGGCCGCGGTGAATTTCCCGGCCGAGCGCTGCGGTCACAGCCGACAGGTAGTCATCCCCGAGCACCGCGTCTTCGAACTGCTCATATAATTCGTCCATGACCTCGCGGGTCCAGGTCTCCAAGATATCGACAAAAACATCCTGTTTGCTGGGGTAGTGCCAATAGAAGCTACCCTTGCTGATCGCCGCCTGGGCGCAGATCGCATCGACCGTCGTCTCGTGATAGCCGCCCACCCGGAAGCAGTGGAAGGCGGCGAGGCGAATCTGCTTGCGCTTTTCGGCAGCGCGTTTTCCGACGGTCGGTTTGGTCGTTGGCATGGGAGCGGCCCTGGCAAAATTAGTCGGTGGACTGATGAGTCGGGACGTTCTGCGCGGCGCGCGGGAGTGTCAAGTCGGCTGTCTGGGCATCGAGTCAAAGCTCCCCCCTTGCGGCCAGATGCCAGAGAGGTTCCACTCGGGTCGTGCATCGCTTTTCCCTATCGACGCGGATCTTCATCGCCTTCGCCATCGTCGTGGCGGCGTTTGGTACTGCTGCCGCTTATGGGGTCGCCACAACCATGGGCCTGCGTCATGAATTGGGCTTTTTGCGTAAGCGCACGGTTCCGCTGCTGCGCACGTTGCGGGACAACGGCCTGGAGCTACGCGGCTTCGATGAGGCGTTGCAGCGCGCTGCCCCGCACGACCTCGATTGGGTAGCGCGATTTGTGCCAAACGCCCGACCTTTCCGCCGTCTCGATGGTATTTTGAGCCAAATTGGGGCGCTGCACGAGGACGCCCGGCCACCGCGCTTGGTGCGCCTGCTCGTCGGTCCGCCGGCCCCGGTGCCGGCCATTGGTCAAGACTTGGTCGCGCTGAGAACATCCCGCGATGCCGCGATGCGGATGGCCCGCGACACCGCCCTGTTGCCGCTGCTTGGCCCGCGTTTTGAGGCGGCGACCGACGAAGTGGCTTTTTCCAGTCTCGTGACCGCTTTGCAGCGCGCCGTGGCTGACAAGCGCTACACCGATGCCGCGCGGCTGGTGGTCGAGATCAGACGCATCGTGCGGCGAATCCATCGCGGCGTGGAGGGCGTCGAGCGCCAGCTAGAATCCGCTCTCAACGATCGGTTTGCCCAGGCGCAGCAGAGCGAAGCACGACTCGGCATCGTCGTGGCGAGTTCTGCCGCCATCGCCCTGTTGGTCGCGGTCATTGTGTTGCTGGTGATGGTGATCACACTGCGTCCCATGGCCGCGCTCGCAGAGGTGGTGCGCCGTTTTGCCGCTGGAGAGCGAACCGCGCGGGCCGATACCGGCGGCGCCGCCGAGATTCGACAGCTGGCCGTCGAGTACAATCGCATGGCCGATGCGCTAGCGGAGCGCGAGCGCGAGATCGCCGCCCAGCGAGAAGATCTGGCCCGTTCCGAGCGTCTCGCGACCTTGGGCCACATGGCCGCGCGGGTGGTCCACGAGATCAGAAACCCCCTGAGCTCCATCGGCCTCAACGCTGAACTGTTGGCCGACGAGCTCGACGACAGCGATGAAGCGAGAGAGCTGCTCAATGCTATCGGCGCGGAGGTTGAAAGGCTCCGCAACATCACCGAGGGCTATCTGCAACGGGCGAGGCCGACCCCCCAGATCGAAAAGCGCGTCACCCTGAGTCTACTGCTGACGCGGCTGGCCGATTTTGCCCGGGCAGAGCTCGCTGAACGCGGTGTCAGCGCCCACGTCTCGGCGCAAGATGGGGTCTCCGCTGACATCGATCCGCGCATGCTCAGGCAGGCGCTGTGGAACCTGGTGCGCAACGCGTGGGAGGCGATGCCCGATGGCGGAACCGTCTGGGTCGAGGCCCGTCATGGCGGGGTGCCCGGAAAGGCGGAAGTCATCATCGCGGTCGAGGATTCCGGGCCAGGAATCCCCATGGAGCTTCGCGCGCAGCTGTTTGAGCCCTTCTTTACCACCAAAGAGACCGGCACCGGCGTGGGTCTGGCTTTGGTGCAAGAGGTGGCACGGAGTCATGGGGGTCAAGTCGGGGTGGTGGCCGGACAACATGGCGACGGCGCACGCTTTGAGATCAGCCTGCCGGCGCCTGGAAACCACTGAACCAACTCGAGCAATTGGGGCGGCTGCCGCTGGGACCGAAAATGCGAGCCCTCACCGACTCTCGTGAAAGGCCTCAAAGAAGCCGCTGACATCGTCGTAGTCGTGCGTACAGGTAGCATCTGGCAAGGCGCGAATCAGAGCGCGGCCATAGCCTTTGGTGACCATTCGCGGGTCTAGGATGGCGACGACGCCCGTGTCCTGCTGAGAGCGAATCAACCGGCCGAAGCCTTGCCTCAGTGACAGCGCCGCGGCCGGCAGACTGAGTTTGCCGAATGACGAGTTCCCCTCCGCCTCCACGCGCTCCGATCGGGCTGCGAATAGGGGGTCGTCGGGCGGGGGAAAGGGGATCTTGTCGAGCATCACGAGGCGCAGATCATCGCCTGGCAAATCCACTCCCTGCCAAAACCCCATGGTCGCAAAAAGCACCGCCGGCTGCTGCTCGGAAAATCGCGCCAAGAGCGCGTCCCGACTCTCCTCGCCCTGCATCAAGCAAGGCACGGTCAGCACCTTTCTGAGCCGCGCGTAGGCGTCTCGCATCCCGCGATAACTGGAGAAAAGCGCAAAAGCACCGCCAGCACTGGCATCGACCAACCGCGCGATCTCCGCCGCCACCGCAGCCTCGCGGCCCCGCTGAAAGGGCGCTGGCAGGTGCTTGGGCAAATAGAGCAGCGCTTGATTCGGATAGTCAAAGGCGCCCGGCACGCGCAGGGTCGTGACGTCCTCCGCCAGACCGAGACGGCTACAGAACGGCTTGAAGTTGTCGCCCATGGCCAGGGTCGCCGACGTGAAGATACGCACGGCAGGCTCGGCGAGAAGCGTGCGCTGCATCACTGGCCCGACCACCACCGGCCGCGCCACAATGGCGGTGCTCCGCGAACGCGCCTCGACCCAACGCACCATGCCATCGGCCTCTTCGGGGGATAACAAGGTGGCCAGATCGGTCTGCAGGGTCTCCAGGTTGTCTCGCACCCTGGCCATCGCGACGTCTTGGGCGAAGGTCCCCAGCACGGTCCACAGCCCATCACAGGCCCGGTGCAACTTGCTGTGGCTGGCATGCAGCCGGATGAGGGCCTCATCATCGAGGCGCCGCTGCCCGGCTTCGTCCCGCGCGGCTGAAAAGAGCGCTGCTGCCGCCACGCCGAGACCACGCAGGCGCTTGTGCGCATCGTCGGCGCTCCTGGGCTCGTCGGCATCGAGATTCACCAGCACTTCGCCCACATCTCGGCGCAACCGGTCGACGCGATTGGAGGACACAGACTGACCAAAAAAGTTCGACGCGACGTCTTCGAGGGCGTGGGCTTCGTCGATGACCAACGCCTCGGCCGCCGGCAGCAGCGCGGCGCCGTCAAAGCGCTCTCGCACCGCAAAATCAGCCAATAAGACGTGGTGATTGACCACGACCACATCCGCTTTGAGGGCGCGACGTCGGGCTTGGGCGACGAAACACTGCTTCCATGAGGGGCAATCGCTACCAAGACAATTGTCAGCGGTGGAGGTGACCTCGGGCCAGATCGGGTGCTGGTCATCGACGCCTTCGACCTCAGCCACATCGCCAGTGTCGCTCAAGCGCAGCACCCGCGTGACGGCCCGCAGCGCTGCCGGCAACGCCATCCCCATACCGCCGTGCCGGCGCAAGGCTAGCTCCGTGCGCTCGTGACAGACGTAGTTGCCCCGGCCCTTTAACACGGCGACGGTGACCTGAGCCCCGGTGGCTGCGATCGCCGTCGGCAGGTCATGGAAGGTGAGTTGGCCCTGAAGCTGACGGGTGGCGGTCGAGATGATCGTGCGCTGATTAGCGGCGAGCAGCGGCAGCAGATAGGCCAGGGTCTTGCCTGTACCGGTGCCAGCTTCGATCACCACATCTTCGCCGGTGTGCACCGCATCGGCGACCGCCGCCATCATGACCCGCTGGCCCGGTCGCGCTTCGAAATGAGCGAGATCAGCAGCCAGCGCCCCCACGGCCGTCTGCCAAGCAAGGTGGTGAACGGGCGCATTGCCGCCATTGGAAGGGGTAGTTGTAGGCGATGACGGCTGGTTCAAGGCGCTTTTCCCGGGAAGAGTTGCGGACGCACAACCGATGGCTCCGGGGCGGCTTCTCCAGCGCCGTAGACCCGAACACTGAGATGCGCCAAGACGCGATGGCCATCTTCGACCAAGCGATAGCCCGCCTTCGTGAGGCGTTGGTGTAAGGCTGAGACCGCTCCGTCCCCACCGGCGCCTTCCTGGGGCTCAAGCGCCCAGCGATCACCCACCAAAACCAACCTGCGAGGCTTATTTTTCAGCCTTTTTGCCAAAGCAGCGCTGCTGGCAGGGACGGCAGCCGACGTGCGATAGACGCGCTCCAAATCGGGCCACGGTGCCAGGCGCCATGCGACTTGTAGGCCGCCAATCCCTAGGGTGAGCACGTCGCCACCCCGCGAGACATTGCCCGCGACGAAGCGTGCGACCTTGGTCGACGCCATGCGACCCTTGTCCTGCACACCGACGTAGGTGTGATGCGCGCCGAGGCCAAACTGCAACAAGGCGACCAACACCAGAATTGGAACAGCGCGCCGCCCGGAAGCGAGTTCTTCACCGCCCAGGGGCATGAGGGCAAACGCGGTCGCGCCGAGGCCTAAAAACATGGCGACAAAGGGTCGTGCGATAGCCAACGCATCGGCGACGCCAGCTGGATCAGACCTCATCCCGGCCCACGATGCCCAGGCTACGGCGCCGATCAACGGGATCAGCAACGGCATCACGTCACGCTCGCCGAGGGTCCGCGGAACCGTGCTGTGAGCTACGCCAAGACTACGCCAGCCGTCCGCCGCACCGGCGCCAGCAGCGTTCGACACAGCGTCTTGGGTCGGCCGTGCATCCTCACGGACGACGCCGCGCCACAAGCCGATCAGAGCGAGCGGCCACAGCGCTGCGCCCGCCAAAATCCGCCACATTGGTGCGCTCGGAGCGTCAACCAGGGTCGCGATGCCGCCGGTCGCACCGCCCGGAGAGAGGGTGACAAAAGCGTCCCAACCCGAAGCTGCGCTCAAGGGCGGGGCGCCGCCATTGGTGGCCGCATGGGCGAGCCAGTCGCTGGCTAGGTCGAGGCCCGGCATCCAAGCGCCAGTCATGGAAAACGAGCTCACCGTCCCCGCGGCAGCGGCTGCCAGCCATCCCACGGCTCCCACCTGACGCGGTCGAGCGAGGGTGACCGAACGCGCGATGGCGTACAGGCCCGCGGGCAAGACCAGCAGGCTCATCGGACTGAAGAGCGCGGCGAAGAACAACAGCAGCGTGGACCAGCCAATCGCCTTTGTTTCCCCACGACGGAGTCCGACGCGCAGCTGCCACAGCGCCGCGAAAGCCAGCAGGCCGAGCCACGGTGAGCCGTCCGCTCGCCACCCTTCGTCGAGGCCGAAAGGCGCGACGGCCAAGATCATACCGGCGACGAGGCCGCTGAGCGTGCCCCATCCGTTAGCGCGGGCATACGCGACGGCGACGAGCGGCAAGGCCACATCCGCGACCAGGGCGGGCGTGCGCACGAGCGCCGCAAACCCGCCGCAGATCTGCCGCCACGCGCTGAGTAGCAGGTGCAGGACAGGCGTCGAATGCCCCTCCGCTGGCAGCGCCCAGGCCGCAGCCACCTCGCCCCCGCCCATGTCCACGGAGAACAGGTGCAACGCCCGAAGCGCTAGGGTGACAGCGACGACGCGAATAACGAGGCGGCGCAGATCCTTGGGGTCGATGGTCATTGCACCGGTCCTAGTCAGCGGCAATGGCGCTGGAAGCCCGAGATTGTGGGATATTCGCACCGAACCGGCGAAGCATTGGCCCCGTGCGGGCGCTAGCTTCGGGAGGAGCTGGCCTCGGGTCAAGCCCCAGACGCACGCTGTTGAAGCAGCGCCCAAGCAACATTGCGCCGCCCCCCCAGCCATCTGGCCACCGGCGGCAAAGGCGGATGGCGATGGGGTTCGACCTTCACGATCACCCTCGGCGCAACGCGCAACGCGTGGGCGAGCGTCTCGTCCGTCGGCCAGCCGCTGGCAGCGACCTGGCGCAGCTGAACCAGATCTTCAGCGCGAAATTCCGGCGCCTGATACATGGGCGACAGCACCACCGCGTCGAAGCTATTTGTGGGCGCGCAGGCCAGAAATTCAGCCTGATCGGCGCAAATCGTCTCGATCCGCAGCGCCGCAGCCCGCAGTTCGGGCAGCGCACAGCGGGCCAGCCCGTCCGTCGTGATCGCGTGGACGATGGGGTCGATTTCGAGACCGGTCACGACCGCGCCGGCATCCGCTGCGACGATGGCGTCGTGCCCCTGCCCCAGGTTGGCGTCGAGCACCCGCATCCCAGGCTTGCAGGCCAGCGCATCGAGCAGTGGATCGGGATGGCCAGCAGCACGAGAGCCGACCCGCACCCGCGCCAAGCCGGGATGCCACCGCCACAGCGTGCCGTCCGGCGTCTTCGCGTGCAGGCCTTCGGTCGGGTGGACGATCAGCCATCCGCCAGGCCCATGCCGGGCTGACATTTTGGCCAGCGATTGATTCCCGCGCCGAAATTGGGCAAGACGCAGCCGGGCAGCGACAGCTTCGGCGGCCGCATGCCCCGCGGCGCCCGTCCTGGACGCTGCGGTCACACGCCATTGTCCACGGGTCTGCATGTCGCTCCCCTAAAATTCATGGGCCGAGTGGCCTCTTCATCGTGATTGCAGCAGCAACCTTGCCCCTTGGCGCAGCAAGCCTACACTCGGGCGCTCAGCCCTTTGTTTTGCACATCGCAAAGCTGGGCGACAGTATGAGCGCCGGCCAGTCTTTGGCTCAGGAGACAGTTTATGCACTACCGTGCCGCCGAGCTTATCGCCGCCAAACGCGACGGGGCAGCTCTGTCCAAACCCGCTATCGACTTTCTGATTCGCGGCTACGTCGACGGTTCGGTTCCGGACTACCAGATGGCCGCCTTCGCTATGGCCACGTTTTTCAAAGGGATGACCGCCGACGAGACCGCCTGGCTGCTCGATGCCATGCAGCGCTCGGGTGATGTCTTGCACTGGGATGACCTCGATTTCCCAACCGCCGACAAGCACTCCACCGGCGGGGTCGGCGACAAGATCAGCTTGCCCCTCGCCCCGGCCGTCGCCGCTTGTGGCGTGGGCGTGCCGATGATCTCGGGTCGCGGTCTGGGTCACACCGGCGGCACCCTCGACAAGCTCGAATCGATCCCTGGCCCTGGCCGCGACGGTAAAGGCGGCGGATTCGACGTGCGCCTGAGCCTCGAAGACTTCAAGGCGATGGTCGCAGAGCTCCGCGTGAGCCTGATCGGTCAGACACCGAACCTCTGCCCCGCTGACCGCAAGATGTACGCCCTGCGCGATGTCACCGCGACGGTGGAGTCCATTCCGCTGATCGTCGCGTCCATCATGAGCAAGAAACTGGCCGAAGGCGCCGGTAGCTTGGTCCTCGACGTCAAGGTCGGCAGCGGCGCGTTCATGCGTACGGTCGACCAAGCGCAGTTGCTGGCCCGGGCTATGGTCGACGCCGGTCAACGCTGCGGTCGCAATGTGACGGCGTTTCTGACCGCCATGGATCGGCCGCTCGGCACCCACATCGGCAACGCACTCGAAGTGGTGGAAACGATCGAGCTGCTGCGTGGCGGCGGCCCGGCCGATAGCCGCGCGGTGACCTGCCGTCTTGGCGGCGAGATGCTCAGGCTCGCTGGCACGGTGCCGGACATCAATGCGGGCGAAGCGGCCATCGCCAAGTCGCTCGATGATGGCAGTGCGCTGGAGAAGTTCCGTAAGATTGTGCAGGCCCATGGTGGCGATCCACGGGTGGTCGATACGCCTGAGCTGATCTTGCCGCAGGCCCCGATTGTGCGGCCAGTCTTGGCCACGGGTGACGGCGTGGTCGGCGCGATGGATGCGCTGCAGATCGGTCTCATCTCCGTGCGCCTCGGTGCGGGGCGCAATCGCAAAGAGGATGACATCGACCCGTCTGTCGGGCTCGTCTTCGCGGCTAAACCGGGAGATACGGTGGTGAAAGGCCAGCCGCTGTGTTGGGTCCACGCCGGGGAAGAAGCCCGGGCACAACGCGCCATCGCGGAGCTGCAGGCGGAGCTGAGCTTGCTACCCGCCGGTCAGATGCCGGACCAACTGCCGCTGTTCATCGACGCGATCTACAAGCCGTAGCGCCACCAGAGCCCTACCAAAGCGTCAACGCGCACATCAGCAGACGCGGCCACTAGCGCGATTCGTGCGAATCGGCCGGAACTTCAACGGATTTTTGCTGTTGCCGCTCACGTTTGCATCATAGCTGCGTGGTGCGCATGGCCTCAGTCGCTGCGACCAGGGCTTTCAAGATCGGCGGCTCAAGGGCCGAATGCCCGGCGTGAGTGACCATCTGCAGCTGCGCTTTGGGCCAACGCTCCGCCAGCTGCCACGCGGTGATCGGCGGGCAGACCATGTCATAGCGCCCCTGCACAATGTGGCACGGCAGATGGGTAATCTTGTGGATCTCGTCGAGCAACTGACCCTCGCGCAACCAGGCGTCGTGGACAAAAAAGTGGGTCTCGATGCGGGCCAACGACAGGGCGAATCGGGCGTTGGGATGCTGAGTGGCATCATCGGGGGACAAGCGACTGCAGCTCATCTCCCACTGGGTCCACGCCATGGCGGCTTCGGCGGCGCGCTCAGGATCGCTGGATCGGAGCCGTTTGTAATACGAGGCGACCACGTCGGACCGTTCCTCGGGCGACAGATGCTCGATGAAGAGGCGCCAGGCTTCAGGGAAGACGCGACCGGCGCCGCCGCCATAGAACCAGCTCATCTCCGCACGAGAGGCCAGGAACACGCCGCGCAAGACGATGCCAGTGACCCGATCGGGGTGGGCTTGGGCGTACGCCAGGGCCAGGGTCGACCCCCAAGATCCGCCAAAGATGAGCCAACGCTCCACACCGCGGTGCTGGCGGAGTCGCTCGATGTCGCAGATGAGATCGGCGGTGGTGTTTTCGTGCAAGCTCGCGTGCGGAGTCGAACGCCCACAACCGCGCTGGTCGAACAGGGTCAGGTGCCAAAAGTTCGGATCGAAGAGGCGCCGATTCCAGGGCGCGCAGCCGCCACCGGGACCACCATGAATGAAGAGCGCAGCGGCGCCGTCAGGGTTACCCGAGCTTTCCCAATAGACGCGGTGAACCCCACTCACGGGCAGATGACCTTGGGCGAAGGGCTCGAGCGCTGGAAAGAGAGGCAGCGTCATGCACAAACGGTACGGGACCCGCCGAGCGGTGCCAAGAAGGCGCTGAGATGCCGTAGGCTGAGATGCCGCAAGGCCGCTGAATGCTTCACACTACCAAATGTAAATGCGCCGCACCGGGCGGGTCGACCAGATAGCGGATGAGGCGTTGTAGCCCCAATCGCCTTGTTTTGTGGGCCGTGATCGGTTGCGAGCGCTACGCCGAGCGGCTTTGCGAGCGGCCCGGCGCATGGCCCGGCGGTGCGCGCGACGCTCCGATTTCGCGCGGCTCGCCCGCAGCTTGATGATGTTGCGGTGCCACTGCCGCAAGCGCCGCAATCCGTGCGGTGTACCAGCGCAGCGCTGACGCGTGCCCTTGATCGGTCCTCGGTTGATCCGCAACCACGCCATCACAAAGCGATTGAGCTCGCCTTTGATACACGGGCAGCGCCGATGCAGCTTTTCGAGGCCCACATGGACGCGGGTCAGCAAGAACTGCACCGACTCAATGGGATCGGTGCGATCGACGCCAAATCGCTGGGTCCAAGGCCAGAGCTGAATGATACCGACGGCTTTGCAGGTACCGTATCCACAGTCGCCTTTGACATCAGGGGTGTACCCCGACTCGATGCAGGCCTTGGCCAACGTCATACCGCGCAACTGCTCGGGCACATCCATGCGGCGCTCGAGATCGAGCAGGCTGCGAAACAGCCCAAGATCGATCGTTTTCCGGCGCCGATTGGACAAACCGCGACAGGACCAAAGGGCCTGGTGCATGAGCTCTGCATCGGATGGCAGCGGGCTGGGGACCTTCGCGCTCGCAGGCACAGTCCACAGCAGTGCAGCTATCAAGGCGCTCCCCACTGTGAATTTGATTCCCTGCATAAAGTCGATCCCTTGGCGGTGAATGTCGCCGCTGCCCGGCGCGCGCATCTGGCGCTGGGACGGGATCCCTAGATCCGATCGACCCAAGATCGCAAGTCTTAGTTTTTTGAGCTTTTGTGTGGCCGCCCGCCGCCGAACAGGCGATCGCCGGGCAGTGTCGCGATCGCAATGTCGTGTTCTCTGACGCTGAGCCTGCTATCTTGTCCGCCCATGAATCCAAGACGTCCCATATCCGGCGGTTCCGCCACCAAAGACAAAGCTGCCGCCGGTCGCAAGCGCGCCCGTAAAGTGGCCCGCGCGATGAAGCAATCCCTCAAGAAACAGGGCCGCCAGCGGGTCAATGAACTCCACGAGGGCCGCGATAGCTTCGAGAAGCTGTCCTCCGGTCGTCTGCAGCAAGCGGCGCAAGAGCTTGAGGTCGGCGGCCACGAGCCGGCAGCGGAGGCGAAGGTCGACGGGTTGGTGGTCAGCGTGAGCCGGAAAGGCTGCACGGTGCGCCGGGCCGGTCATCCCGACGAGCGGCTCTGGTTCAACAACGCTGTGGCCACGGCTGCGGTAGGCGATACGGTCGGTTTTGACCCGGATCGTGGGGCAGATCGCGCGCTGAGCGTGGTACGAGAGCGGCGATCTTCCCTCTCCAGGCCCGATCCATTCGAGCCGGCGCTGGAGCGCGTCATCGCGGCAAATATCGACGTCGGTGTACTCGTTGTCGCGCCCATCGATGATGAGCTGCGCACCGGCGTCATCGATCGGGTGCTCGTGGCCATGCAGCGCGGTGGGGTTCAGCCCGTCCTGGTGGTCAACAAATGCGATCTACTCGCCGATGATGCCGCCGTTCGCGCCGCCATCGCGCCCTACACCGGTCTCGGCGTGCACGTTCACACCTGCGCTGCCAAGACCGGCCTGGGGGTGGCGGCCCTCCGCGAGCATGTACGAGACAAGACCTGTGTATTCGTTGGGCATAGTGGCGTCGGAAAGTCGTCTCTGCTCAACGCGCTCTGGCCACAAGCCCAACAAGAGACGGCAGAAGTACGGTCGCGTGATGGTCGCGGTCGCCACACCACCACGGCTTCTCGCTTGCTGAGCTTGCCCGGCGGCACGCACCTCATCGATACGCCTGGCATCCGCTCCTTCGGTCTATGGGAAGTCGATGCCGATGCGCTACGCGGCTGGTTCGCTGAGTTCGCTGAGCCCGCAGCGCAGTGTCGTTTCCGCGACTGCCGCCACGACGCCGAACCCGGTTGCGCAGTCCGCGTCGCCGCAGATGAAGGCACCATCGCGCCCGCACGCTACGCCGCCTACCTCAGAATCTTGAACTCGCTGGACTGAGCGCCGGTGTGAGCAAACGATCCACCTTTCATCGAGTTAGATCCGCTGGTTTACAGATATTGTCTAATGGATCCAGGATATTTCGAGATCGTTCGATCGATCACAACCTCTGACAATTAGATCGGATTGGACCGAAAGCGCAGAACGACATACTTCGCCCGGAAAATCGGCGTTCGCGCGCAAAACCAGCGTGGCATCCGGCTCATGGCCGAGCGGGGTGGGCGGCCGGAGCGATGGCCCTGGGCAAACGGCTGACAAAGCCGCACCCTACCGACCATGAGCAGACCACGCATTTTCATCATCGACGCCAACAACCACATTTTTCGCGCCTTTTTCGCGATCCGCGGCATGACCCGCGCCGATGGGCAGGCGACCAACGCGATCTACGGCTTCACGGCCATGCTCAAGCGGCTGCTGCACGACGAAAAGCCGGACTATCTGGCGATGACCTTCGATGTCTCGCGCCACAGCTTTCGTACCGACATTTTTCCGGACTACAAAGGCACCCGTAAGCCCGCGCCGGACGATCTGATCCCGCAATTTCCAATCATCCGAGACGTGGTGCGCGGCTTTGACATCCCCGTGCTGGAGCTCGCCGGCTGGGAGGCTGACGATCTCATGGCGACCTTGGCTGTGCAGGCCGAAGCGGATGGCATGGACGTCACCTTGGTCAGCACCGACAAGGACCTCTGCCAGCTGGTCAGCGAGCACGTCACCCTGCTCGACCCGATGAAGGACAAGCGCCTGGGCCGGGCCGAAGTGATGGAGAAGATGGGGGTGCCGCCCGAGCAGGTCACCCAGCTCCAGGGGCTCTGCGGCGACACCTCAGACAACATTCCGGGGGTGAAGGGCGTCGGCATGAAGACCGCCGCCAAGCTCATTGGCGCGTACGGCACCATCGAGGGGGTCTACGAAGCCATCGACGCAGGCGACAAAGCCATCAAGGGCAAGCGGCTGGAGAACCTGGTCAATGACCGGGAAAAAGCGTTCCTGTCTCGTACCTTGGCGACCCTGTCGCGCGAGGTCCCTGTCGCCGAACATTTCGGGGTCGGCAGCGGTCCAGGCTGGGAGAAGCTCAAGGTCGGCGAGCCCAATATCGAGGCGCTGCGCACCCTGTTCGAAGAGAATAACCTGCGTCGGTTTTTGGCCGAGTTGCCCGCAAAACCGGGGGCGGAAGCTGAAACTGCGCTCGCGCCTGATGAGCCGACGGGCCCCAAGCCGCTGACCCGCGAGGGCGATATCTGCGTGCTGAGTTGGCGGCAGCTGGCGGAGATGGCGATTGAGCTAGCGCAGGGGTTCGCGTTCGACACGGAGACCACCGGTCTCGATCCGCTGACCGATCAGCTCGTCGGCATGAGCTTCGCGGTGACGACGGATCGCTCCTGGTATGTGCCGCTGCGTCACCGGACGGATGATGCCCAGGCGGGCGACCAGCTGATGCTCGGCGCGGATACCGGCCCGCAGCTCGACCCCCGACAGCTGCCTGTGGATGAGGTGTTGCGCGCCCTGACGCCCCTCTTTGCTGACCCAGACGTGCCCAAGGCGGCGCAGAACGGCAAATTCGATGTGCGTGTGCTCGGTGCCGCCGGCATCCCTGTGCGCGGCGTGACCTTCGATACGATGCTCGGCAGCTACCTGCTCGACGCCCACCGTCGCGGCCACGGTCTCGACAGCCTGGCTGACCGCTGGCTGCACCACGAGACCCTGCACTTTGCTGATCTGACCGACGCCCAGGGTAAGAAGGGGACGAAGAAAAAACCCATCTGCTTCGATCGCGTGCCGCTCGATCAGGCGACGGCTTATGCGTGTGAAGATGCGCAGGTCGTTGTCGCGCTGCAGCAGCAGATGGCGCCGGCGCTGGCCGATTCGGGATTGCAGCCGCTACACGACGACTTGGAGCTCCCCCTCGCCCGGGTGCTCGGCGACATGGAGAACATCGGCATCTGTGTCGACTCGGCCAAGCTGCGCGCGCTGTCGGCTGAGTTGGGGCAGCGGGCTGGGGCCCACGAGCTCACCGCTTTTGAGCTGGTCGGCCGTAAATTCAACCTCGGCTCGCCCAAACAGCTGCAAGAGATCTTGTTCACCGACCTGGGGCTGCCAGCGAAAAAGCGGACCAAGACCGGGTTTTCGACCGACTCCAGCGTGCTCGAGCAGCTGACCGATCTACACGAATTGCCGAGCTTGATCTTGGCCTGGCGTCAGGCGACGAAGCTCAAGAGCACCTACACAGACGTGTTGCCGACGCTCGTCAATCCGAAGACTGGGCGCATCCACACCAGCTTCAATCAGGCCGTTGCGGCGACAGGGCGGCTGAGTTCGACCGATCCCAACCTGCAGAACATCCCGATTCGGACGCCAGACGGCGCGCGCATCCGTGATTGTTTCGTGCCTGCGCCCGGTCATGTGCTGCTGGCAGCGGATTACTCGCAGATCGAGCTGCGGATCTTGGCACATCTCTGCGGCGATCCAGCGATGAAACAGGCGTTTGCCGATGGCGCTGACGTGCACGCCCGTACGGCGTCGCTGCTGTTTGATGTGGAAGAAGAAAAGGTCGAACGCCAGCAGCGGGCGATGGCCAAGACCGTCAACTTCGGCATCTTGTACGGCATGAGCGCGAGCCGTCTTGGTCGGGAGCAAGGCATCTCCAGCAAAGAAGCCAAGGCCTTCATCGAGCGCTATTTTGCGCGCTTTCCCGACATCGAGCGCTGGAAGGCCGAGGCGCTGGAACAAGCCCGCTCAGACGGCTACACCCAGACCCTCCTCGGCCGCATCCGAAAGCTGCCGGAGCTGCGCAGCAAGAGTCGGATGGCGAGGGCGGCGGCGGAGCGCGTCAGCGTCAATACGCCGATTCAGGGCAGCGCGGCAGATGTGATCAAGGTAGCGATGGTGCAGGTCCATGCCCGCCTCGCCGCAGAGCTGCCACGGACGCGCATGCTGCTTCAGGTCCACGATGAGCTGGTATTTGAAGTGCCCGAAGATGAGCTCGCCGCAGCGATGGAGTTGACCAAGGGCATCATGGAGCACGCCTTCGAGCTGAGCGTGCCGTTGGTCGTCAACGCCGAGAGTGGCCAGACGTGGCTACAAGCGCACTGATTTAGCGACAAGCCCGCGATAGCTCCACAGGTGACTAGGCCGAACAATACAGCGTGCAACAGCGCTTTAAGGCTGGTTTTTCGGACTTTTCGCTGGATAGAGCCACACCTAGCTTGGTGACTGGACCAGCTCGATGAGCACGCCTTCGCCGGAGAACGGCAGCAGGTCATTGCCCTTCGGGTGGATGAAGCAGACGTCGTGACCGGCCGCGCCCTTGCGAATGCCGCCGGGCGTAAACCGCATGCCCTGCTCGCCGAGCCACTTCACCGCGGCGGGCAGGTCGTCCACCCACAGGCCGACGTGGTTGAGCGCAGGGCTGTTGACCCGCGGTTTGGCGTCCGGATCGATGGGCTGCATCAGGTCGATTTCCACCGTAGCCGCGCCCTCGCCAACCAGGACGATATCCTCATCGACGTTCTCTTTGTCAGAACGGTAGGTGCCGTGGGGTGTCAGGCCCAGCAGGTCGACCCACAGATGCCGCAGCTTGCCCTTGTCGAGGCCGCCCACTGCAATCTGCTGTACGCCTAGAATTCGAAAAGGACGCTCACTCATGACAAGACCTCGGCGGTGGGGCCGCACGCCGAAAATCGCCGCGCGCGGACAAGCTCGATGTGTGTTGCGTGCCACGGGGCTAGGGCGTGCGTCAACCGAGGGCTTGCCAAGATGGGAACCCAGCCGAGCCTAGACAGCGGCAACCGCGCTCTGTTGGCGAGTCCACATCGGCGCGTAGTTCTGCCAAGTGGCGCGCCCAGCAGTCACCAGCAGGAACAACAGACAGAGCCAGGGCAGCAGGTCTCCCGTCTGAGCATAGAGCGTCGGCACGTGGCGCGCTGGCACCTGCGCCACAAATACGCGGTCGTTGTCCTCAAACCAGCTGAGGGTGGCCCGCGTTCGACCATAGGCATCGTAGGCGCCGCTGGTCGCCGCGCGCACTGGTCGCACGACGGAAAAACCGCCTTCTATCCCACGAACGCGGGCCATTTGCGTGTGATAGGGGTCGATGCCGCGCCAATCGCTGGACGGCACGACGACGACACCAGCCCCACCTGAGGCGTGCTGCAGGCCGAGGGTCGGAAAGTCGTAGTCGTAGCAAATCGCACCGGCGACCTGACCGTAGGGTCGTGTGTGGACCGCGCCGGGAACCAGCCCAGCGGTCGCGCCCTCGCCCGGCACCGGATGACGCTTGTGATAGGTCTCCAACGGACCGGTTGGCGTGAGCCAGACAAACTTATTTTCGAAGCGTGACCCATCAGGGGTCTTGGGCACGATGTAGGCCAGCACCAAGTCGGTGCCCGTCTGCTGGGCAAAGGCCTGCCCGCGGGCCAGCAGCGCGGGTTCATCGGCCTGCGAGACCAAGGTCGCGCCTTCATTCCACACGACCAGCTGCGCGCCGCGACGGGCAGCCAAGTGGCTACGCTCAAACAGCGCGTTGTCGTTCGCGATGAGGGCCGCCGCGTCGGGGAGATGGCCTGGGGTCAATTGCAGGTCGCTGACCACACCACCGACCCGCATGGTGGGGCCGCTCTGGGCGCTGAAGATACGCACCGAGCCGTAGGTCATCACGATGAGCAGCAGCGCCATCACGACCCCGCCGGTCGGCAACCAACGACGGCGATTCCCATGGCTGACGACCAACGCCAACCAGCTATTGACCAGCGCGATAACAAAGGCCGGCCCTGCCAGCCCCACCAAGGCGACTTGCTGTAAAAAGGCCGTATTTTCAATCTGTGTGTAGGCTAATGCGCCCCACGATCCGAAGGCGGAGTAGCGCCAGCCCAGCCACTCCAGCACCACCCACATCGCGGGCAATAGCCACAGACCCAAGCCGTCTCCCACCCGCCTGCGCAACCGCTCAAATCCCCACAAACTAACGCTGGTAGCCAGCGCCATGGGCACGGAGAACAGCGGCGCGAAGATCCAAGGGATGGGCGCCGAGATGATTTTGCTGAGTTGGATGACAAAGGCGACCTGCACGGCCAGATGAAACAACCCCATGGCGCGCCAACCGCGGGCAGAGCGCAGATAGACGAGCCACGGCACCAGCGCGACCCAGGCCAACGCGCTGACATTGAAGCGCAACCCCACCGCCGCGTGGATAACGACGCCGACCAGCAGCCACAGTTTGGGGGAGAGGGCTTCGAACAAAGCCTTTCGTGGACCAGCCGGTGGATGGGTAGCCGGTGGTGGGCCATCGCTCGACGCGGGTATGACAGCTGGGGCAGTGGTGATGTGACGCATGAGGTCCTCCAGTTTTTTGGCAAAAGGGCGCCGTTCGCCGCTCAGCGACGCCAATTCGGGTGTTGATGGGTTCGATGTCGAGGTAGCAGTCGGCTGCTGCTGTCCGTTGTCGCGCTATGCCGCTAGGAAATGCCCCGCCAGAACAGGGCGAGCTGCTGCCGATAACAGTTCACCAGTTGATCGGGTTGATGACGCGCCAAAATCAGGGGCACGCCAAAGAAGATGGAGGCGAGTCCCAGCAACACAGCCTGCAAGTCCGTATCAGGTGGCAGTTCACCTTGGCTGACTGCGCGCGAAATCAGCGCCGGCAGCACCGTCTCCAATCCACCGGCGGGTTGTTCCAATGCGTCGGGGTCATCGCCAAATCGCAGCAAGCGCTCCGCTGGCGAAATCGCAGGTAATTCAGGCTTTTGGCGCAAAGTCGCCTGGTGCGCGATGATCTCCAGCATCACCCCAGGATGGCGCGCGGTGGTCTCGGCCGTAGCGACAAAGACCGCCTCGATGGCGTGTTTGGTGGTCTCGCAGTCGGCCATCGCACGGCGCGCGACGAGCCCGACCTCAATGCCCCACAACGCGATGAAGTAGGTGACGATGTCGGCCTTACCACCGAAGTGATTGAACACCGTCGCCTGGCTCACACCAGCGGCCAAGGCCAGCTCGGAGATGGCGACCTCCTCCATGCTGCGAGCGTCCAACCGTTCGATGAGCGCATCGAGGATCGCAATGCGCGTGCGAGCCCGCTTCTTGTCGCGCTGGCCGAGGGCATCAAATGCTGGGGCGGATGACGAAACCATGGTGAACCTCTCCAAAGCGGCGGGCATCCAATCTGGTGACGGCCCGTCTTTCGCTGATTTCAGTGTAGGAGGTAAGTTTTTATAGTCAACTATAATTTTATAGCCAGCTCTACTTTTTATCACAGAGGCGGTAATGGTTGGCTAAATATGGCTGTCGTGAGAAAGTGCGGCGCTTCGCCTGGACGCAATCGGGCGAAAGAACGAAATTTTCGAGAAGAATCGAGTTGTATCAGGAGTTTGCATGGGAATCAGTAGCGTCGCCGCGATCCGCGAAGCCATCGGCGTCATCGAGTCGAAGCTAGGAACGATCCAGGCACCACTCGGCATGATCCTCGGCTCGGGCTTGGGCGGGCTGGCAGACCAGATCGAGAACCCGCGGTCCATGTCCTACAACGAGATCCCACACTTGCCCTCATCGACCGTCGCCGGGCACGCGGGGCGGTTGGTCAGTGGAAAGTGGCAAGGCCGAGACGTTATCGCGCTGAGCGGCCGTGTTCATCGGTACGAAGGCCACACATTGGCTCGCGTGGTGCTGCCCGTGCAGCTGCTCGCTGGCCTCGGCGTACACACCGTGCTGGTGACCAACGCCGCCGGCGCTGTAAATCCGTCGTTCGCCGCAGGTGACCTGATGGTGCTGAGCGATCACATCAACATGCAGGGCGACAGTCCGCTGATCGGCAGCAACGACACGCGTCTCGGCCCCCGCTTTCCCGACATGACCGTCGCCTACGCCGCCGAGCTGCGCGAACTGACGCTGCGCTTGGCCAAAGAGCGTGGCTTGACCGTGCACGAGGGCGTCTACGCCGCTGTTTTGGGGCCGTCTTACGAGACCCCAGCCGAGGTCCGCATGCTCGGCATTCTCGGCGCCGACGCGGTCGGCATGTCGACGGTGCCGGAAGTCATCGCTGCCCGGCATATGGGCCTGCGCGTACTGGGACTGAGTTGCCTGACCAATATGGCAGCGGGTCTGTCGGGCGGCACCCTGCATCACGACGAAGTGAAAGAGGTGGCGGGCGCGGCGACCGATGGCATGATCGGTCTCATCGCTGCCGTCGTGCGAGGGATGCCCGACTTTGAGCTGCGCCATGAGTTCCGCAGTCACTTCGGAACGCAGTTGGTAGTCTAGGTTAGGAGAACGACGGTGCTCCAGGGCGTCATGAACTTTATCGACCGCAGTGTGCCGGTCGATCGCATCGCAGAGCCCGATGACCGGCGTCGCGGGCGTGTTCTTGTCGCTGGCTCAGTCGTGCTCACGGCGCTGGGCATCGTCTTTTTCCTCAATACCCTGCGCCTTCCCAGTAGCAAGCCGATCAACTTCATCGGTGTCGGCGGCATCACGCTGGTGTTTGCGGCGGTGCCCTTTGTGCTGCGCGCGTCCGGCAATGTACGCAACGCGGGTATGTGGGCCGTGGGCTGGGCGACTTTGCTGTTGGCTGGCTTGGTCAGCAGCGGCGGTCTGCGGGCGCCGGCGCTTGGCTGGCTGGTCTTCTTGCCGCTGCTCGCGCACTTCTTCGTCAGCCGCGCCTTCGCCATCGGTGTGTTGGTGTTTTCCATCGGCGTGACCAGCGTCGCCTATTGGCTCACCCAGCGCGGTCATCAATTTCCCATGGCCTACGACGGCGATCAGCTGGCGCAGCTGCGATGGCTGAGCGCGAGTCTCATCGGCGTCTTCGCCATGGCGGTGGCGGTTGTCTACGATGACGCTCGGCAGCGGGCGCTGATCTTGCAACAAGAGATCAACGAGCGACTGCGCGAGACCAACGTCCATCTCGCCCATGCGCGCGACGAAGCGGAGGCGACCAACCGCGCCAAGAGCACCTTCTTGGCGACGGTGAGCCACGAGCTGCGCACCCCGTTGCACGGCATTTTGGCGATGACCGGCACCCTGGCCGACCAACCCCTCAGCGATGACGCCCACGAGCAAGTCGCGATTGCGGACCGATCTGCGCGCTCTCTCAACGCGCTGATCGGCGACCTGCTCCGGCTCAGTGAGATCGAAGCTGGCGCGCTCAAACTCGAACCGGCGCCGTGGCGCATTCGAGAGAGTGTTGCCGACCTGAAACAGATTTTCCTACCGCAGGCCGAATCCAAGAAGCTGACGCTGAGCTTTTCAGTGGCGGATGATGTGCCGTCAGCGGTGATGCTGGACTCCCTGCGCGTGCAGCAGGTGTGGGGCAACCTGCTCGCCAACGCGGTGAAGTTTACCGACGAGGGCGGCGTGCAGTTCGACATCCAATGGGCAGATGAGCGAAAAAGCGCTGATAATTCGGGCTCAAATCTGGTTATCAGCGTGACCGACAGCGGTCCTGGTGTGGCGGCGGAGCATCAGGAACAGATCTTCACCCCGTTTATGCGAGCGGATTCATCGGCGACCCGAAAGTACGGCGGCACCGGCCTAGGCTTGGCCATCTCCAGGCGCCTGATGGACCATATGAACGGAACTGTGAAAATTACCAGCGAGCTCGGCAAGGGCAGCGTCTTCCGTGTCGAAATCCCCACCCATGCGGTGGCGCCGGTCGATATTGTTCGTAGCGAGTTGACCGAGAGTAGCCCCACGCCACAGCAATCTCGGGTATTGGTTGCCGATGACAGCCCGATCTGCCAGGAGGTGCTGAGCCAGCTGCTGCCGGCGCTGGGCTATGAGGCGACCATGGTCTCCGATGGCCAAGCCGCACTGGACGCCTTGCAACACCAAGAGTTCCAAGCCGTGCTCATGGATTGCGAGATGCCGGTGCTCGATGGCATGAGCGCGGTTCGCGAGCTGCGTGTACGGGAAGGCAGCGGCGCCCGGGTGCCGGTCATTGCGGTCACCGCGCACAGCTTGAGCGACCAGCGGGATGCCTGCCTCGACGCCGGAATGGATGACATGCTGGAGAAACCGTTTCGGCTCGACGCACTCCAGGAGATGCTGAGCCGCTGGGTCGACAGGTCAACCGAAGAGTCGACCATGTCCTAGCGAACCTACTCAGCCGTGCCGAAGACCCGCTTGAGCAGCGCAGAATCGCCTTGGATGGCCGTGCGCTGGAGATAAAAGTGTAGTCCGCGCTCACCGCCGAGCTCTGCGCCGCCGCCAGCCCTGCCCGGCCCTCCGTGCAGCAGCGACGGCATCACCGCGCCGTGCCCCGTGCCTTGATCGTGCACCTTGGCGCTACCCCACATGAGACGGCCGTGCCAAGGGGCGAGCTCCAGCAACAGCGGTCCGGCCCAATTGCGGTCGTTGGAAAAGACGCTCGTCACCAAGCCGCCACCACCGCGGGCGATGATTTTGGCGGCCTCCGCCACCGTGCCGTCGTAGGGCAGCACGGTCGCCACAGGCCCAAAGACCTCGTGGTCGTGCACAAACGCCGCATCGGCGCCGTCGTTGGTCAGAAAGACCTGCGGCGCGACGAAGTAGCCGGCAGCCGGAACCGCGGATGGGTCGCCCCAGACGCGGCGTGCGCCGGATGCCTCCAACGCGGCGATTCCTGCGGCCACATCGCGTTTTTGCGCGGGCGTGCTCAGGGCGCCCACCGTTGTCTTGCGATCGGTTGGATCGCCGACCACATGCTGGTCAAGCCGCTCACCGAGGCCCTCTAAGGTCGCCTCCAGCAGCGCCTCTGGGATGAGAATCCGGCGGATGGCTGTGCACTTCTGACCGGCCTTTTGGGTCAACTCGCGCGCCACCTCGGTGAGGAACATGTGGAAGGTGTCGGAGCCGGGCTCGATGTCTGGCCCCAGGACGGCGCCGTTGAGCGAGTCGGCCTCGACGTTGACGGGCACGTTCTGGCTGATGACGTTGGGGTGCGTCTTGATCTTGGCGGCGGTGTCGCCCGAACCGGTAAAGACGATGCAATCCTGGGACTGAGCGTGGTCGAGCAGCTGCCCAACCGAGCCGCAGAGCAGGGAAAATGCGCCGTCAGGCAGGCCCGCTTGCTCCACCCACAGCTGACCGATACGCCACGCGACGAGGGACGTCGCGGTGCCAGGCTTTTCGAATACCGGCACGCCAGCGAGCAGCGCGCAGGCCGCCTTTTCGGCCATATTCCAGGCTGGAAAGTTGAACGCGTTGATGTGAATGGCGACGCCGCGGCGTGGCGTCAGGATGTGCTGGCCAACGAAGCGCTTGCTGCGGCTGACCTGCACCTGCTCACCGTCGAGCAGCCAGTTGCGATCACCCAAGGATTTAGCGAGGTAGGCGTAGTAGGCGAGCGTGCCGGAGGCCCCGTCGATATCAAACTTGGCGTCGCCGCGGGTGGCGCCCATGTTGTCCGCTGCGAGCCCGATGAGCTCGTCCCGGTGATTGCGCAGGGACTTGCTCATGGCGCTCAGCAGGGCGCCGCGCTCGGTGAAGCTCAGCGCCCGCAGATTGGGACCACCGGTCGTGCGGGCGTAGTTGAGTGCGCCGTCCAGATCGAGGCCAGCGGTGGAGGTCTCGGCGATGGGCTCACCTGTGACCGCGCTGTACAGGGTGCTGGTGCGGCCAGTGCCGGTCTGCCAAGAGCCGTTGATAAAGCTAGAGAGCGTACGCATGGGGGCCTCTTCAAGTGAAAGAAGGTGGGTCGTTTGGGGTGCGCGCAGTGGGCTCTGGGCGCTTGGTCGCCCGGAAGGTAGCCGCTTGGCGATGCCGCGAAAAGCCCGGGCGGCCGGGAATCATCACAACGCAGTCTGCTGGAGACCGAGTCGGCGTAATTAAGATTACCGTCGCAGCCCACCGCTAATTGAAGATCCAATCTGCGGCGTAGGCGATGAAGGCGACGGGGGCGAGAAGCCCGACGGCGGAACCGATGACAAAATCGCGGAATTTCACGCCGGATAGCGCCAGCAAGTAGTTCAGCGGCGGGGCGACCCACATCACCAAACGCAGGGCGATAATGGTGCGGATCGGCGCCTTTCCTAGCCACGCCAGGGCTTTGGTCATCCAAGGCTTGTCGATCGCGGTCAGAGCTTGCCCACCGACGCTGCGCACAACCACGAAGGTCACCACCACACTGACGACGCAGCCGAGCCACCCGACTGCGGCACCAGCCCATGGCCCCCACAGCAGCAACGCCGCAGCGACGAAGACCATGCCAGGAATATGGACGAGTTCACCGAGGGCGAAGAGCACCAGGTAGAGCACGACGCCCCACGCTCCCGCTGACTGAACCAGGGTGCGGACACCTTCTGCGTCGAGATCCCCGACCCAGCCCATCTTCACAGCTAGGAAAAATCCGCCGCCGAGGACCAAGACCAGCGCTGCCACCCGCAGCAGCAGCACTTTGGGTGAGGGCGGTCGTTGGCTCACGGGATCACCTAGTTGGAGTGGGCTTTACCACTGCTGCAATAGCTTGCGCAGGTCGCGATCGTCCATAAAGAGATCGTAAACCGGTTCAGCATCAACGAGATAGCGGCTCATCGCCTGGGCTTTGGCGCCGGGGGTGCCGTAGAAACGTAGGATGCGGTCCACCCGTGGCAAGAGCTCGGCGAGGAAATGCCCCTCTTCGAGCGCCAGTTTGTCGTTTTCAACGAGCATCTTCAGCAGCTCTTCAGCGCCGGTGGCCTCATCGGAGTCTTCCGGTGTGAGCAGCGCGTCGGGATCGATGTCGATGTCAATGATGGTCGACAGGGGCAGCCCCTTGCGGCGCCCGGGAGAGCCGCCAACCACGAAGGCCAAGTTCTCGCCGATGACGTGCAAGTGCTGACCGCGCTGCATGAGACGACGCCCTTCTCCCGATGGTGTCCACTGCTCAGTCTCGGGATCGTAGACCTCGTCTCCGCGCAAGCCGATGCACGCCACACGTCCATCGGTCAGCAGCATCAGGGGACCACCGCCGCGAAAACCTGGCTCCACATCACGCCACTTGTTGGTCTCGGGATCGTAGACGTGACCGTCGTGACCAAGCACCGTTCCATCGGCGAGCAACACCAAGTCACGTTCGGGGGAATCGGTGCTCCCAGCGCGCGACCATGCTGATTTTCCGGGAAAAAAGCGCTCCGCATTTGTGAGCCGCTTCTTGGTGCCGTTGGCTGCGACGCCCTTTCCACCGACCGCAAGCAACGAGCCATCACCCAGGGTCAGGAGCGCAAATTTGCGCCGGGCGGTGGTCATGTCAGGGCCATCGGACCACGACGCGGTCTTGGGATCGAAGATCTCCGTTGACTTCAGCACAGGCACATCGCGTCGATCGGGCCCTTCAACGCCAGCCAAGGCCTCGGTGGAGCGACCGCCGCAGATGATCACGCGACCGTCGGGTAGCAGCGCGGCGCCGTGCTCAATCCGTGGAATCTCAGGGATGGCGACGGGCTGCCAGGCGTTGTTGTCTGGATCGTAGATGGCTGCGCGGCCCACATCGACGCCGATCCCGACGACGAGCACGTGACCAGAGGTCAGGAGGGTCGCGCTGTGGCGGTGGCTCGGCCCGGAGAGTTCAGCAGCGGGTCCCCAGCGGCCACTGGCTGGGTAGAAACGACCGCAGGTGGCATGCAGTTCGCTCATGGCGTCGTAGCCGCCGGTCACCAGAACCGACCCATCGCTCAGGGTCGTAGAGGTGTGCTCGTAGTGGGCCGAGGGCGTATCGACCAGGCGCATCGTAAACATGGGACTCCTACCGAAAAATTGGCGCACCGAGGTGGGCGCGAAACCTGCCCACGGCAGACGAGTGCGTCAAGGGATTTGATGGTGGATTGCGTGTGGTAGCACGCCCACGCGCCGCATCGTCGGGCCCTATGCGCTGGTGCCCAACTGCGGCAGGGTACACACCGTGTTTGCCCGCCTCCTCATCGCCGCTCTCTTCATCGCCTCTGGCGCCCTAGGTGTAGTTGATGAGGTCCTTTGGGCCCGACTTTTGGGGCTGCATCTCGGTCATGCGGCTACGGCGCACGCCACAGTTGTCAGCACGTTCTTGCTCGGCCTCGGCATCGGCTATGCCTGGCTGGGCAGGTCATCAGATGGGCTCCAACGTCCGCTGCTGCGCTACGCTTGGCTCGAGATCAGCCTGGGATTGTGGGCGGTCGCGTTTCCGTATGCCCTCTCCGCGCTGGTCCGTGTGGCGCCGATGGACGCGCCGTTGGGCCGCGCGCTGCTCGCCGGCGCGCTGCTGCTGCCGCCGACGATCGCGATGGGCGGCACGCTGCCGGCCCTCGTGCGCCTGCTCGGTCAAGGGCCAGCTGCGGGTGGCCGCGCCCTGGCGACCCTGTACGGCCTCAACAGTCTCGGCGCTGTGGTCGGTGGGCTCGTAGGTGGATTTTACATGCTGGAGCAGTGGGGGACAGAGCGCAGCTTGGTCACCGCTGGCCTGGGCAGCGTAGCCGTGGGGCTCTGGGCGTGGTGGCTCGATGTCACGTGGGCCAAGCAGGCACGTGCCGGCGGCGCGACGACCGATGGGCCGACGACACGGGACGCGACCCGCTCGCCTTCAAATCCACGGCCCACCGGCTCCCCGTCGCCAAGCGCCGAGCCGGTCGTCGATCGTTGGCCGATCTGGCTGATTGCCAGCGTCACTGGCCTGGCCTCCCTGCTCATGCAGACCCTTTGGTTTCGGGTGTTTGGCGTCGTCTTGGGTTCGTCTGCCCACGTCTTTGCCTTGGTCATCACAGCATTCATTGCGGGTATCACTGGCGGTGCGGCGTTGGCCAGATGGCTATTGCGTCAGGGCGTTGCAAAAGTGACGTGGCTGGCGTGGCTCGCCGTTATTGGTAGCGCACTGTTGCTCGCCATCAGCCCGCTGCACGAACGCCTGCCGTGGTGGCTCGCGAAGCTGCGATTCGCCCTTCAGCCCGAGTCGTTTTCCAGCTGGCAGGCCGCAAAACTGGGCTTGATCGCCACGATCATCTTCATTCCGGGCGTCGCCATGGGCGCCATTTTGCCCCTCTGCGGCCGGCTCGCCATGGGCCCCCGCCGAGTCGCCGGAGCGGCCGCAGGGGTCTTTGCATTCAACACAGCGGGCAGTGTGGTGGGCGCCGCAGTCGGGGGTACGGTAGTTGTTCCATGGCTCGGCCTGCACGGTACCCTGACCGCCGCAGTGCTGCTCTTGCTTCTGGCAGCGATAGTCGCCGAGCTGTGGCCCCTGCTGGCACCGTCTAATGTAGCGAGTGGTAGGCCAAATCGTGCGCTCAACATTGCGCCCGGTAGCCGCTTTCGCCTGATCGTCATCGCCCTGCTCTGTGCGGTTGCGCTCCTAAACACCCAGCCCTGGGATGTGCGGCTACTGAGCGCCGGGGCCTTTCGGCGCAAGCCAACAGAAGTACCGACGTGGGAGCGATGGCAAGCCCATCTACAACGCGAGCAGGTGGTGTTTTCAGCCGACGGTCCAGACGCGACGGTGGCGGTGTTGGCCCATCGGGGCGCGCACGTTCTCAAGGTCAACGGCAAACCCGATGCATCGAGCCGCGGGGACATGCTCACCCAAGTCGCCAGCGCGTGGATCCCGGCCGTCTTCGCCAAGGAGACCAAAAAGATCCTGGTGATCGGCCTGGGTAGCGGGGTCACGGCTGGGGCAGCTGCACGCCTTGGTGGGCGGGTCGATGTGGTCGAGATCTCGCCCGCCGTCGCCCGTGCTGCCGCGCACTTCCAACCTTGGAACGACGACGCGCTCAGCAAGATCAACCTCACCATAGACGACGCGCGGGCCCACCTCGACCGCACGACAGACAAGTGGGACATCATCATCAGCGAACCGTCGAACCCTTGGGTGGCGGGTAATGGCGCGCTGTTTACCCGCGAGTTCTTTCAGTTGGCCCGGGCTCATCTGCGGCCGGGTGGGGTCATGGCGCAGTGGTTTCACGCCTACGAGATGAACGACGAGCTGCTGCGCCTGGTCCTGCGCACGGTGGTCGACAGCTTTCCCCAAGTCAGCTTGTGGACCCTATTTCCGGGCGATTTGCTGATGATCGCCACCGAAAATCCCCAGCGGATCGATGAGCGAACGGCCATGAGACGACTCCGGAGTGGTAAGGCGAGCCTCGACGCCGTGGAGCTCCGAGATCTACCGACCTTGCTGAGTCTACAGGCGCTGTCTCCGCCGGCGCTGCGTGCAGCTGTTGCCGATGGGGGAGAGATTCACGTCGACGACCGACCGCTGCTCGAACTTCGCGCGCCGCGGGCGCTGTTTCACGGGCGACGAGCTCGGGTGGTCAAAGAACGCGACGAGCGCGCGCACTCAACCCATAGCGGAAAGCAGTCCCAGACCCTCTCGCAGCTGCCGCTCCCCACACTACGCTCGCTCGCGCGCCTCCATGTGCGATTTCCGTCGGCGCCGGCGGTGTATCGCCACCGGTTGATGGCCGAATTGGCGCGCCGGGAGACAGACGTGCAGCACCTCCTCGCGCTGGTCTTTACATACGGGCGGGAAGGGCCGGCGGCCGACGCACAGGTCGCGGTGCAGAGGCTACTCGCGCGCACGCCCAACCGCGCGAAGGCCCACTTTGCCGCCGCCTTGGTCGCCCAGCGTCTCGGCCACGACGCGCGCCCCCATCTGCATCGGTGTATCGCCCTGGGAGACGAGCCCAAGCGTCGGTGCCTGCCAGCACTGCGACATCATGACGTACCCAAGGGCATCGGCGAGGTTCGGTGAAGGAAGCTAGCAACAGCGCTTGAGATGCCGGTAGGGTAGGCGCCAGCCTTGGGGGGGCAGCATGAACAGAACACTTGCACCGATGGTGCTCATCGCAGTTCTCACGTTTGGCTGCGGGAGCGACCCAGCTAGCACGGCGGACAAAGACGCAGGCGACGCGACCACCGCGTTGGACACCACTGCCGAGCCCCAAGATGCGGGGGAAACCGACACGGGGTCCGTGCCCGACATCGCGATCGATGCAGGCCCTGCGTTTGATTGCCCGGGCTTCTGCGACGCATTTACCGCCTGCGCGGCCGACGTCTCCACGTCCCTCTGTGTGCAGCTGTGTCAGGACAAAAAGACTGCAAAACCGGCGCAAAAGTGCCTGACCACCACAGCGGATTGCGATGCGTTTGTCGATTGCATGCTGGCTGCGTCGCTGCCCCAAACCACCCCGATGCGCAGCTTTGACGAGGGCCAGACGGGGATAAAATTCCGCGACTTGGTCGGCGACTTCACGGTACCGACCGAACGCGGCGACTGGAACTTCAAAGCGAACTATGACGGCAACGACTCCTACGTCTTTATCTTCACCACGAAGGGCTGGTTTGTGACATCGAGCGGCGTCGATTTTAGCGGCAAGCTGCTCGCCGACAGCCACGCGGTCGATCTGAAGAAGCTGCTCGAATTGGCACCGAAGAACACCCACTGGTTCTTCATCAGCTACTTGGACAAGGACGGCACCAACAACGTCGCCAAGTACAACGCCGCCTACAAGGCCAAGTTCAACCAAATCTTCGGCAACATGAAGCCGCTGGACCGAGCCTGGTGGAAGCAACGCCTGCACTACGTGACCGCACCGGCGCCCATCGCCAATCAAGCGATCACCGTACCGAAGAATCTCGGCGGATGGCTGGGCCAGTACACGCAAAAACGCGCGCCACGCTACTTCGCGATCGATCGCTACCAGCGCCTGCGGCAGGTCGGCTTGCTGAGTCTCGTGGGGCAGAGCAAGTGGTACATTCAGCACCTCGCCTACGAGCCGCAGTACTACAATTTTGAGGTCGAGCGGGCGAAAAAGTACCCCACAGATGGGGTCAAAGAGGTCGTGCTGCTCGACAAGACGGTGCACAAAGCGGCCTACATCGATGTGACCTTCCCGCCGGCTGCGGAGATGGCCAAGTACGACACGCTCGAGATCGATCACGCCCAGATGTGCAAGGACCACGACCAGGCCAACTGCTTTGAGTGGGACTACATCGCCTGGCTCAAGGTCGCCGAGCGGCCGGTCAAAGAGGGCAATCCCTATGCCAAAGAGTCGTGCACCGTCGCCGTGAAAGAGGTGCTCGCCAAAGCGGAGGTGGTGGGCACATGCACAGCCGGCGCCAACAAGGACAAGAGCTGCAAGGCCGCTGGAGACTGCCCCGATGGCAAGTGCAGCGGCTACAAGAAGGCCGTCCTGCCCATCAAACCGGTGGTGGGCGACACCAAGCCTTGCAAGTGCATCACGCCGCGGCAGGAGGAGGTCAGTCGGGCCCACGCCTGCAAGTGGACGACCAAGCCTGTAAGTGAAAAGGCCGGCACCTGCGACGGCGGGGCCAACAAGGACAAGAGCTGCAAAGTCGACGGCGACTGCCCGGGTAGCACATGCAAGGGCGCCAAGACGGCTGTGACGGGGGTCAGCGGCTACGGCGGCTGTGGCTGCAAGACCTTGGATCTCGATGTGCAGCGGTGGATCACGACCTACCGCCGCGAGGGACATTGGATCAACGACGCCAGCCACACGCTCTATCACTTCGCCAAGGGCGGAACGGTGCGCTTTCGCTACAAACCGGCCTACCCGTACACGACGACCCTCAAGCTGAGGCTCAGAAACACCCAGAAAAACGGAGGAAAAGCCAGCGGCAAGGGCGGCGGCACGCCGTCGGAGGTGCACAAGCTCTTCGGCGGTGGCCCGTTTGGAAAGACGTATAACGACAAGTACAAGCCGGCCACATTTGAGATTCCAGCGGACGCCAAACGGGTGGAAATCGTGGTCGATGTGACCGGGCACGGTTTCGGCAAAGACACGGCCAACTGCTCCGAGTTCTGCAATCACACGCACCACTTCTCCGTCAAAGGCGGCGGGGGGGACAAGACGTACGTGCGTGACCAGCCCTTCATCGGCGACAACTACGGCTGCGCAAAACAGGTCGGCGTCGGTGTGGTGCCCAATCAATTTGGCACGTGGACCCTGGGCCGGGGCGGCTGGTGTCCGGGCCAGGAGGTGCCATTGACGGTGTGGGACATCACAAAGCAGGCCAAAGCGGGCAGCAAGGTGACGATCTCCTACCAGGGCATGCTCTCAGGTAAGCCGTACGTACCCGTTGCGAAGAACGCATCGACGGGTGGTTTTGGCGGGCGCATCGATCTGAAGAGCTGGCTGATGATCTACAAGTAGCGCACTTTCCGGCGCAC